>JBKJXQ010000075.1:0-6022 GCA_046716235.1 Chitinophagaceae bacterium | reverse complement strand
GTAAAAACTGGAGCTGGATTGCTTTGGTATTAATTATTCCTGCAGCCATTCTGGAGAATTTTAAAGTAGGCTATTCTACTATGCGGATTATGTTTATGAAAGTTTTTTATTCACTGATTTCTTTTCTGCTGGTAGGAATGGCTTTTGGTTCTGCGCTTACCGGATGGCATATTGAAAAATTTCAAAAATCAACCGGCGTTAAAACAATAAATCTACCCTGGTATGTAATGCTTGCGTTAGGAGTGTTGCTGATGATTCAGATAGCACAGTTATTCAGTATGCTAAAAGCAGTGAAAAGAGAATTTATGCAAATGGATCCGGATAATTAAACCTCTGATCAGGAACTGGAAAAATAATTAAAGTTGTTTCAATGCGGCTTTTAGAAATGGCCATGTAGGCAAGGAAGAAATAATTTTCAACTCATCGCTTAAAGAACTTTCATTGTCTAAAAACCTCAACACCTGCCGGGGGTTATTCATTTTGAAAAGTTGCGTAAATATTTTATCCCCCGGAAGTTGATTATGTTTTAGAATATGCAATAATGTGCCATCGTAAAATCTGAATTTCTTCGGTCCGCCCGGGAATGCAATAAAAGGATTATTTCTTTTTATCAGATTTTCAACTATCCTGTCAGAATGTTTTTGAATAAACCGGAATGTATAACCACTTGAAGCTTTCGTTTGCCCACCAGCTGTACCTATACTAATAATATTTCCATGGGCCGATGGAAATTTATGATTCGTCATTGGTATAATACCGAACTCTTCTTCAATTATTTTATAGGAATCAATTTTGAGGAAGTCTTTAATATACCTTTTCAACCCTTCATCATATTGCAATGGATCAAGTAGTTTTTCAGTAAATAAAGTGTATTCAACCAAAGCTTTTGTTGCGGTAAAAGGCATTACATAAACAAAGGTGGTTCCCTGCTGCTGGCTTACCCGAAAATCCATTAGTGTAGCTTCTAAAGGATTGAATGCGTCTTTATCTGTTTCAATTATCCAGCCTTTGAAATGCTGAAGCAGGTAGTATTCATTTTTTTTCAGTACCGGCTTTGAAAAAATGATGCTATTGAAGATATATTCAGCGAAAAAAAAGTCATGACCAATCTGTATCCATGATTTTCCTGCTTCACTTTTTATTTCTTTAATGTCGCCTGTTCGTATTTCAAAATTGGACTGTTGTTTAATAAGATTGAAACAGTAAGAGTAAAAATCTATCCCCCTGATTAATTTATATTGATAGGGAGAAAGTGAAAGCAGCCGGGAAAATTTATCGCCATGAAACCATGTTTTTTCCCATTGATTATATACAACAGACTCAAACAACCCGGCATTTTTTTCCCAAAAACACCAGGTACGATCATTCTTTTGTTTATCATCTTTATCAACAATGAGAATTTTTTTATCGTTAAATTTTCCTGATTGAATAAGATGCACAGCAAGGCTTAATCCGGCACAGCCAGCACCAGCAATAATATAGTCGTAGTATCCCTGTCCCTTAATGGGGAATTTTGATTCAAGCATACTCTTATTTGATAATATAATTAAAGAAGAAAGATAATAGTGAAGTTATAAAACACTTGCAGATCCGTATTCAGGTATTGTAAGTTTCTGCTTCCGGCGCATACTCCACTTTCCTGTTGCCTGCCATTAATTTTTTATCCCGATTAATTTTCTGCCAATATTTCTGAGCAACGTACAGCATTCCAAAACTTTCTCCTTGTTCCTTATTCAGGTGTTTATGGTGCATTTTATGTGCCCAGCGGATAGCCCTTATATACCTATTATTGCTGCGGGTTAACCATTTGAACCGCTGATGAATAATAACATCATGCACCATAAAATAAGCAAATCCATACGCCATAATTCCAAAGCCTGTCGCTTGTTGCCACCACACCTGATTGAAAGTGCCAAAATAAATTAATAACATACTTGGTATAGCAAAAATGATAAAGAAAGCATCATTCTTTTCAAAAAAACCCGGCTCTACCTGGTGATGATCTTTGTGCAGATACCATAGAAAGCCATGCATTACAAATCGGTGGGTGCACCAGGTAATACCTTCCATTAACAGAAAGGTTCCGGTTAAAACTAATATATACCAGAGAAAGGTCATTTTGCTGTAAAATTAAACTCTTTATCGTTATCCCGTTGCTTCCACCATTCTTCAATTTTAGGAAAAGCAATATGAAACCATGCCGTATAATTATGAGGATCCAATTGTAACTCATTAGTAATTTCGGGAATACTTTTGTAGCAAACGTCCATTACTTCTTCCTTATTAAAATTAATATCCCCATCGAACTGGCCGATATATACATGATCAAATTCATGTTCTAACAATCCATTGTCAAAATCTGCCTGGTAAATAAAATCAAATAGTTTTTTTATATACACGATAAATCCCAATTCTTCCTGCAATCTTCTTGTGGCCGCCATAATGGTGGCCTCACCGGGTGCGGGGTGGCTGCAGCAGGCATTTGTCCATAATCCGCCACTATGATATTTACTTATAGCCCTTTGCTGCAACAGTATTTCACCTTTGCTATTAAAAATAAAAATACTGAAAGCTCTGTGTAATAGCCCCTTTTTATGTGCTTCCATTTTTTCACACACCCCCACTACAGCATCTTTTTCATCGACTAATATCACTTGTGTAAAATCCATATTAAATTAACCGTAACTGGTTTTTTATTCCGGCCCTAAAGATGATTAATGCTTTGCGGTAATTGGGAATGCGGACTCTTTCTTCCAATACCCTGGCAGGTTCTAATTGTTTTATCTTTTTAAATAATGACATATAATATTTGTAGGCCACATATACACCAAATCTTGCTTTTAATGGAAGCTTTGTAATTCCATAATAGGCATTATTAAAATCATTATGAATATCTTCCTCGATCTCGCTTTTCTGTTGTTCTGTAAAATTATTAAAGTCGCATCCGGGAAAATAAACTCTTGATAAGCCATTAAAATCTGCATTAAAATCCCGCAGAAAGTTTACTTTTTGAAAAGCTGCTCCCAATGACCGGGCAGCCTCTTCCAATGAATTATACATATCTTTTTTTCCTTCACAAAAAACATAAAGACACATTAAACCTACCACTTCAGCAGAACCATAGATGTATTCTTTATACCCTTCACAATCATAAGCTTGCTTATTTAAATCCATTTCCATGCTATGAAAAAAAGCATCAATCAGCTTGTGGTCAATATTATATTGATTAACGGTTCGCTGAAAACTATGTAAAATGGGATTCAGGCTGATACCTCTCTCAATAGCATCATGGGTCTGAATTTTAAATTGTTGAAGTAAAAATGATTTGTCATGATCATGAAAAGTATCTACTATTTCATCAGCCAGGCGTACAAAACCATAAATATTAAATATAGGTTTCTGTATATCCTTATGCAACATACGTATTGCAGAAGAAAACGAAGTGCTGTAGTTCTCTGTAACAATCCGGCTGCAATTTTCGCTGGTAGTATGAAATAATTGAAGCATGTTTCAATTTAAAGAATTATCCCATTATTTTAATTACTTGTTTTGCCACCACTTCACCACTTATCAAACTTGGCGGCACTCCCGGCCCCGGCACCGTTAACTGACCCGTATAAAATAAATTTTTTACTTTTTTGCTTTGACAAGCCGGCCTGAAAATAGCCGTCTGCAGCAAAGTATTAGCTAATCCATAGGCATTGCCACGGAATGAATTATAATCATCTACGAAATCGCTTACTGAATAGGTTTTTTTATACACTATTGAATCCAGTATAGATTCTCCACAATGTTTTTCCATTCTTTTGGCGATTATTTGAAAATATTTATCCCTTAACTCGTCCGTATCTCCTTCCAAACCAGCAGCCACCGGTACCAGGAAAACTATATTTTCATGCCCTTCCGGTGCCACTGTATCGTCTGTAATAGAAGAAACACTTACATAAAATAATGGTTCGGCAGGCCAGTCGGGTTTTTTATAAATTTCAATCCCATGCTGGTCAAAAGACACGTCAAAAAATAATGAATGATGAATAAGGTGCTTAAGTTTCTTATTTATTCCGACATAATACAACAAACAGGAAGGTGCCATTACTTTTCTGTTCCAAAAAGCATCAGAATAAGATTGGTAAGCTGGCGCTAACAATGACTTTTCGGTAAACTGGTAATCAGCCCCGCTGATAACAGCATCCCCTTCAAAAATATTTTTATCTGTTACTACTTTTTTTGCTGCTGAATTTTCGACAACAATTTGCTGCACATTTTCATTGAAATTAAATTTAACGCCAAGTTCGGTGGCCAGTTTATACATCCCTTCTACAACCGCATACATCCCCCTTTCAGGATACCAGGTACCTCCTTTAATATCAGCATAATTCATTAAACTATATAATGCCGGTGTATCTTCTGGCAAAGCACCCAAAAACAAAACAGGAAACTCCATTATTTGACGCAGTTTTGGATGGGTAAAATATTGGGCAATATGTTTTTTTATAGAAGAAAAAACCTGGAGTTTAAACACTCCGCTGATAGTTTCCCAATCCATAAATTCTGTTATGGAACGGCTGGGTTTATACACCAGTTTGTTTACTCCCACTTCATATTTATACAATGCGCCTTTTAAATATTTTTCCAGTTTAGCTGCACTGCCGGGTTCGAATGATTCAAAAACTTTTTTCAATGCTTCAAAATCAGCCGGCATATCCGTGTAACCATCATTCCAGTAAATACGATAAGAGGGGTCGAGGCGCTGTAGTCTGTAGTAATCGGTAACTTTTTTGCCAAACTGTGCAAAGTATCTTTCAAACACATCAGGCATCCAATAAAAACTGGGGCCCATGTCAAACGTAAAACCATTTTCTTTTAATTGCCTGGCACGGCCACCCGGCGTTGCATTCTTTTCAAGGACGGTTACCTTCCATCCTTCCTTAGCCATAAATGAGGCAGCGGATAAACCGGCAAAACCACTTCCAATAACTATCACAGATTTTCCGGCCACTTAACTATTTTTAATATCGGTTTATTTGTTCTTTTAATAATTTTCTTGCAAAGTGAATTCTGCTTTTGATAGTACCTAATGGTTCATGCAGTACATCAGCTATTTCATTGTACTTGTATCCATCAAAGTACAACAAAAAAGGTGTTTTAAATATTTCAGGCAATTGACGGATAGCTTTATTTATTTCTTTCACTTTCATATCACTCTCAGCTCCGTTACTTACTGTAGCCTGTTTCAGGTTTATCAGGTAGTCATTGGGTGTGCTGTCAAGAATAGTTTTTTGTTTAGCTTTCCGGCGATAATTATTGATAAAAATATTCCGCATGATAGTAAATAACCATGCTTTAATATTAGTACCCGCATTATATTTTTCCTTATTGGCTAATGCCTTATAAAGTGTTTCCTGGAAAAGGTCGTTAGCCGCTTCCGTATCTCTAGTAAGGTTTATAGCAAAAGGTTTGAGGAAATCTGCATTACCAAGCAACATTTCATTAAACTCAAGAGTAGACATATAATTTTGTTTAATTAATCAATGTACAAAGTTAAACGTAATAAATTCAGACGGCCAAATTTATTGTTTACTATTTTGAAAAATAAATTAAACAATAAGAAAATAACATAATAATGGTGGAAAGGAGACAGGCAGAATCACCTTATTATAAAGCGGAGAGAAATTCCATGACTTCTGAAAGAGATTTTTTAAACTGCACAGAATCAGGCACTTTCTTACGGTAATGTTGAGTTAATAGTCCTGAAACAACCGTGCTGGTACCTAAAAAACGATTTTCAACATTATTGAGAAACTTCTCAAAATTGAAATGAGTGCTGGTGGCGGTGAGATGAACAAAAACAATATCTGGCTTTTTTAGCCTGATTACATGCTCCGCATCTTTTACAGGCACATTAGCACCGAGATAGATAACATTTGCACCACGGCTTTTTAGTAAATAATACATAAACAATAAACCAAGTTCGTGGTGCTCACCTTCCGGAAGAAAAAGAAGGAATGTTTTATTGATCTTA
>JBKJXQ010000074.1:0-2591 GCA_046716235.1 Chitinophagaceae bacterium | reverse complement strand
GGTGAAAAATTAGAATAACAACAATTTTAAATTTTGAATGTTATTAATTTCACGTTATAATTTTTTAAATACTTCATTTTATTTTCAGCCTTTTTTAATACAGGAATAAATCAATGATTGATTTTTTGTTGATAAATATTTTATAGTTTAATAGTTTATATTTTCTGCAAGAGAAAAAAAATTAAAACCTGTTACGGCAAGAAAGATGTTATGAAAGCGAAGCTGATAAAATGATAAATTTATTCAAATTGTTTTTGAGATTCCATCATTGTGGCCAACACCCCGGCCATTGGAATTGGGTGAAGTAGTATCTTCGTTAACTATCGTATGGCAAAAAGTAATAATAAAGAAACTGGCTTACCTGTTTCTGGCAATGAATCAATAGAAGTGTTTGGTGCAAGGGTACACAACCTGAAGAATATTGATATTTCTATTCCAAAAAATAAATTGGTAGTTATCACAGGCATTAGTGGCAGCGGAAAGTCGTCCCTGGCATTTGATACTATTTATGCTGAAGGGCAACGCAGGTATATGGAAACCTTTGGTGCTTATGCCCGCCAGTTTATTGGCGATATGGAGCGGCCCGATGTAGATAAAATCACCGGTCTTTCACCCGTTATTTCCATTGAATAAAAAACAACTAATAAAAATCCCCGATCCACAGTAGGTACAGTTACAGAAATATATGATTTTTTCCGTTTGTTATTTGCCAGAATTGGCGAAGCTTATTCTTACAACACCGGTAAAAAAATGGTAAAGTGGAGTGAAGAAGAAATAGTGCAAAATATTTTTAATAAATATGAAGGAAAAAAAATTGCGTTATTAGCACCACTGGTGCGTGGCCGCAAAGGGCATTACCGGGAATTGTTTGAAGAAGTAAGAAAAAAAGGTTTTTTGAAAGTGAGGATAGATGGAAGTATAAAAGATATTACTCCTAAAATGCAGGTAGACCGGTATGTAATTCATAATATCGAATTGGTAGTAGACAGATTGCAGGTTAGTGATGAATTAAAAGTAAGACTCAGCCAGAGTGTGCAGCAAACCTTAAAATTGGGAAAAGATTTAATGTTTGTAGCCCCCTCACCCCCCGAAGGAGGGATCAACAAAGCCTCCGATAAAAAGAAGAAATCCTTACTCTTTGATGAATCTAAAGCCCCTCCTTCGGAGGGGTTTGGGGAGGCTATGTATTCAAAACAATTGATGTGCGAAGACACAGGCATCAGTTATGAAGAGCCTTCTCCCAACGCTTTTTCATTTAATTCTCCCTATGGTGCCTGCCCTATGTGCAAAGGTTTAGGAAATGTATATTCCATTGAAATGAGTGAAGTACTTTCCGATACTTCAAAAAGTGTAAAGGAAGGAGGCATTGCACCGTTAGGTGAGGAAAGAAATGCCAGTGTATTTCAACAGGTAGCGGCATTTGCAAAGCAGTATAAAATTAAATTGGATAAACCTGTAAAAGATCTTCCCCAGGCACAATTAGATTTACTTTTATTTGGCGATAAAGAAATTAATCCATCATTGGAAGTTGATGTAAATGACGAAACAGTTCCGCATGAATATACGGGTAGTTATGAAGGAATCATTCCCATGCTGAAGCGATGGTTTTCTTCTTCGAACAGTACAGAAGCATTGCGGGAATGGGTAGAGCAGTTTATGACATTGAAAAATTGTAATTCCTGTAATGGAGCAAGATTAAAAAAGGAAAGCCTTTGGTTTAAAGTAAATGGAAGAAATATTGCTGAGCTAAGCAATATGAACCTAGATAACCTGGCGGCATGGTTTGATGGTATTGAACTGATGCTGGAGAATAAACAAAAGATAATTGCAAAAGATGTACTAAAAGAAATTAGGGAACGATTGCAGTTTTTATTAGATGTCGGGCTTACTTATCTTACTTTATACAGGCCCTCAAAATCATTGAGTGGCGGCGAATCGCAGCGGATAAGGCTGGCAACACAAATTGGCTCGCAGTTGCAAGGTATTACTTACATATTGGATGAACCCTCTATAGGATTACACAAGCGGGACAATCACCGGTTAATTGAAGCATTAAAAAATCTTCGGGATATTGGTAATAGTGTGCTGGTGGTAGAGCATGATAAAGATATTATGCTGGCAGCCGATCAATTAATTGATATTGGTCCAAAAGCTGGCTTTCATGGTGGTAGAATTGTAGCGCAGGGTGAGCCTGCCGAATTATTGAAATTGGATACATTAACATCAGGCTATCTGAACGGTCATCACCGCATAGTGGTACCAAAAGAAAGAAGAAGGGGAAGTGGAAATTTTTTAGAGTTAAAGGGTGCTAAAGGAAATAATTTACAAAATGTAACTACTGTATTTCCATTAGGAAAATTTATCTGTGTGTCAGGTGTAAGTGGTAGCGGCAAATCAACATTAATTAATGAAACGCTTTATCCCATTCTTTCCAAGCATGCTTATGGTTCTAAAATGACCCCGCTGGAATATAAAGCCGTGAAAGGTCTTGAGCATATCGATAAAGTGATCGAGATCGATCAGTCGCCTATTGGAAGAACGCCGAGAAGTAACCCGGCCACCTATTGCGGATTCTTTACAGAGATCAGGAC
>JBKJXQ010000073.1:0-4772 GCA_046716235.1 Chitinophagaceae bacterium | reverse complement strand
AAATAAATGCCTCGCAAAGGGATAAAGGAGAAAAAAAGAAAATATAAATGCGAAGCAATCCTCTTTCTCTCTTTTTTCTCTGGTCAACAAAATGTATTCTCTTATGGTAGCAATCGGCAATTTTTTTTTCAAATACCGCAACTGGATTTTTATTCTCTTTTATGCAGCGTTGTTTATTCCATCATGGCCGTTATTCCCGTCTGAACAATTTGGCAGCTGTTATTATATATGGCCGATTAGTATTGGTTTATTCATTACTTGTCTGGGGCAATTAATCCGTGGATTGACAATTGGCCTTGCTTATATCGTTCGGGGGGGTAAAGAAGGCAAGCCTTATGCCGAAGGGTTAGTAACAGAAGGGATTTTTAATCATTGCCGTAATCCGTTGTATGTTGGAAATATTTTAATGCTGCTCGGTGTTGGTATTTTGGCTAACTCATTTGTATATGTTGCTATTGTTATTCCGGTATTCTTATTCATTTACCAGGCCATTGTATTGGCAGAAGAAAATTTCTTGCGGGGAAAATTTGGAATTGGCTTTGATGAATATTGTAAAAAAGTAAACCGCTGGTTTCCCAACCTGAAAGGAATTAGCAAAACATTCGGCAGCATGCAGTTTAACTGGAAACGTTGGATACTGAAAGAACATACCACCCAGTTCATCTGGTTGATTGGTATTACCCTGCTGCTTTTATTAAACTACCCCGAATTAACGAGTCATAATGAAAAACTCCGCAACATTCTGATAGGTGTTATTCTTGGAATATTGCTCCTTATTTATATCCTTATCCGGTATTTAAAAAAGACAGGAAAATTTAAAGAATAAGGGAAAAAAGTGTTGGCCACGAATGGCACTAATAACACGGATTAATACAGTAAAATATAAATCTCATTTGCCTTCGGCAAAAACAATTAGTTAGTAATCCATTAAAATAAGAAGGCAGGCAGTCTATAGATTTGTATTAAATTGTCTTTTTTGTGCCATTCGTGGCCAAAAAACCGCCATCCGGTGCTGTTTCCCAGCTTCGTAAACAACAACCGGCATTTGTTGTTATTTTTACAGCCTAATTTGTGTTTTATGATTAAAACTGGCAACCCCGTTATCAGCATTTACACTGAAATGACCCCCAACCCGGAGACGATGAAGTTTGTGGCGAACAAACTATTGTATCCCGGCAAGAGCATTGATTTTCCTGATGCAGAAAGTGCAAAACCATCGCCACTGGCTACAGAATTGTTTGGTTTTCCTTTTATCAAAGCAGTATTTATCGCCAGTAATTTTGTAACCCTTACAAAAATCATCGATACAGATTGGAATGATGTTATCCCTTCTATCCGACAGTTTTTAAAAGAATACCTGGAAGAAGGTAAAGCTGTAATAAATGAGGAAGAACTGGCCGCAGTAAAACAAACAAGCAGCAATGAAGTAAGTGCCGATGATGATGATGTGGTAAAAAGAATTAAAGAATTGTTAGACAATTATGTTCGCCCCGCAGTAGAAATGGACGGCGGTGCTATACAATTTAAAAGTTATGATGCAGGCACTGTCAATCTTGCTATGCAGGGAAGTTGCAGCGGTTGCCCTTCTTCTATGATAACATTGAAAGCTGGTATTGAAGGAATGATGAAACGTATGATACCCGAAGTAAAGGAAGTGGTAGCGGAAGCGGAGTAAGGAAGTACAACGAATACAAATATTTTGAAGAAAGCGGCCTTGCCGCTTTTTTGTTTTGTCACGGATGAACACAAATTAACCCAGATTCAAGTTTTATAATTCTGAGACACCCTAAATGCAAAAATCGGTGTACATCTGTGTTAATCTGTGGCTAACTTTTCTTCAAGATTACATTCCTTTCTTTTAAGTACTCCATCACAAAATCAAAACATTTTTTGTCTTTACCAATCAACTCTGGTGGAAAAACGCCTTTCTCTGTAAAAAATCCTTTCGTAATTAAATTTACAGCTGCGGTGCAGGTATAGCCCGTTGTTCGGGCCATCGAAGAAGTGCTGGTCGCATTATCATAACGGTCAAGCAAATTATATTCAACCGTTTTGTCATCACTCTTCACAATTACTTTCATCACGGTAAGTTCTTCTTCTTCGGGGCCCAGCTTCCATTCGTTTATCAATAGCTTCGATGTAAAATCCAGCGGGGTAATATCAACTTCTTTTATTCTCAACGGTTTGGTATCAAAAAATCCTGCCTGCTGAAGGGCAATAATTAAATCAATATGCCCGGGATAACGTAATGTTTTTTCCTTCATATCGGGAATATGATTCATAGTCAGTAGAAGGGAGCGAAGCCCATCCGTATTAAAAGCTTCCAGCTCACCTATTTCATCAAACAACATTATCTCTTTATCACTTAGGGCAGCTTTGGTAACAACAACGCCTCCTTCTACCATACGGGCCGGACGTATGTATTCCTGTATCACATCTACCGGAGAAAAAGGAGCTTTATACTCAAACGGCGGTTTTCTTTCCTTTGGTAATCCACCTACATAACATTCAAAGGAAGTGATTTTCATTTCTTCATTACACCTGCCAATTATAAAATTACTGATACCCGGTGCCACCCCGCAATCAGTTATAACAGTTACTTCTTTTTCTTTAGCCAGTTTATCTAATTGCAGCGCATCTTCCGGAAAGAAAGAGATATCTACTACATTTTTCCCCGCATTAATCACGGCTTCCAGTGTTTTATATCCCATAAAACCGGGAACCGCTGTCACCACCACATCAAAAGTGCTAAACCAGTTTGTATATTCAGTAAACTGAGAAAGGTCAGCCGCTACAGTTTGCACAGCATCATTCCTGCTTTTTAATTCATCCAGGGTGATAGCATTCAGGTCAAAACAAGTAACAGTGTAATCTTTAGCGAGATCAAGTGCAATAGCACGGCCTATCATACCAGCACCTAAAACAGCAATCGTCATGTGTAATATATTTAAGCAAATTTAATAAGGAAAGGCCAGCTACAGTGTATAGATAATTTTACTCAATAGCCTGGAATTTTTATTAGTTGGTTGAATGCTGGTCAGTTGCTTTTAATAATCTTGAAAGTTTTTTTATAAATGATTTCTTGTTTCAAAAATCAGCATCAATAAAAAATTGGTCAATTTGAAACACTATCCATTGCTGTAACCACTGAAAAATAATCACAAAATAATTTCTTTGATTGCCCTTATTTGTCAATCACTTTTCCGTCCTTCATCACAAAAATCACTTTTTCCAAAACTTTAATATTTTGCAACGGATCGCCATCCACGGCAATAATATCCGCCATGGCATCTTTGCTGATTTCTCCTAACTGCCCCTTTTTATTTAGTAACTCTGCTGCCACGGTGGTCGCAGATTTTATTGCCTGCATTGGTGTCATTCCCCATTGAACATAAAAAGAAAACTCACGGGCCTGTGGTAGTTTCTGCCAGTCGAAGCCGCCTGCATCCGTACCAAATGCAATCTTTACACCCTTTTGCAAGGCTCTTTTAAAAGTAGCCGGGATTGTTCTCAGCATTTGTGCATTGATAGAATTGCCAGCCTTGGCTCTTCCTTCCGCTACATAATCAAGCACGGTGGCTGTAGGACACCAGTATGCATTCTTCTTCACCATCAGGTCCATACATTCTTCATCCATGGCAAAACCATGTTCAATTGTTCTGGCACCGGCATTTAAAGAATAAATAATTCCATCACGGGTTACTGCATGTGAGGCGAGAAATTTTCCTGACCGTGTTGTTTCATCAGCGATAGCTTCTATTTCTTCTTTGGTAAAATTGACACGGCTGCGAAAACTACTATCGGGCAACCGGAAATAACTTCGGTCAGCATAAATTTTTATCCAGTCTGCACCATAACTTATTTGTTCCCGCACAGCTTTTCTTGCTTCATCGGCACCGGTAATTTCCTGTATGCCTTTGGGCATGTGCAGCTCCCAACTGTATTCGGAATTGCCGATACTATAATGCCCGGTTGTATTAATAGCCCGGGTTGATACAAACATTCTTGGCCCGGGTATTATATTATTATTGATTGCTTTTTTCAAATCCACATCGGCATACATAGCCCCTTCAGTTTCCAGGTCACGGATGGTGGTAAATCCGTTCATCAATGCAATTTTACAAGCTACGCTGGCCCGCAGTGTACGGTAAGGAATACTCTCTTTCAACAACTGCACATCATAATCTTCCGCAGTGATGTCTCCCTGCAGCAGCACATGGGTATGGCAATCGATAAAACCCGGCATCACCGTTTTGTTATTTAAATCAATCACCGTGGCGTTGCGGGGAATAGCGGACTGATCCACAATATCTTTTATTTGGTTGCCTTCAATCAGGATGGCTTTATTCACCAGGGCCACATCAGCTTTTCCATCAATCAGTTTACCGCATTTGATGGCGGTTACCTGGCCTCTCACCAGATAATTGCAAAGGATAAATCCTGCTAATAATAAAATACGCATATAATAATTTTTTGGAAAAAGTACGATAAATTTAAAGAAGCTGCCTGATAACTATGAGCGAATCAGGTTAACCACCAGTTTAACCATTATCTCTTTATCGTCGGGGTTGCTTTGTGCCACCAGTAATGCTAATGCTACTAATGCGTTGTCATTAATTTTCACCTCCCCTGATTTTTTAAAGCGGTGTTTATTTTTTTCCAGAAACCAGACAAACAAAAAGGCACCTATTCGTTTATTACCATCGGTAAACGGATGATTTTTGATAATGAAGTACAGCAGGTGCGCCGCCTGTTCTTCTATGCTTTTATAC
>JBKJXQ010000072.1:0-8387 GCA_046716235.1 Chitinophagaceae bacterium | reverse complement strand
ATTTAGCACCAAGACTTCCTCCAACAATCAGTACTGTCTTCTTTGTTTCATCAAAAGAAAAGAATTGTAACCCTTCGCTTTTTGTAACCGATGCTCCGGCAATAGAAGTTCTAACAGGATTTCCTGTAATTTTTATTTTATTAGCTGGGAAAAAATTTTCCATGCCATTTGTTCCGGTAAAAATTGTTGTTGCTTTATTTCCCAACATCATATTCGACCGGCCTGCAAAAGAATTTGACTCATGGATGAATGTTTTAATCCCTGCTGCCTGCGCAAACCTTAACACCGGAAAACTGGAATACCCACCTACTCCGATCACAGCATCTGGTTTAAATTTTTTGAAAATGCTACGCACCTGCAAAAAACTTTTCAGTAACTTAAAAGGCAAACCAATATTTTTTATCAAAGAACTTCTGTTATATCCTGCTATATATAATCCTACTATTTCATACCCGGCTTGTGGCACTTTCTCCATTTCCATTTTTCCTTTAGCCCCCACAAATAATATTTCAATATTTTCATCAATCTTTTTCAATGCATTGGCAATTGCTATTGCCGGGAAAATATGTCCGCCAGTTCCGCCTCCTGCTATAATAACTCTTTTGCCCATATCACTTATTTTACTTCTTCCAGGGCAGCTTTCCCTTCTATTTGCTCTACGTTTCTTGCCACACTTAAAATAATTCCTATAGCAAGACAGGTGAAAATAAAACTCGTTCCACCCATACTTACCAAAGGCAGTGTAACTCCGGTTACTGGAAACAAGTTTACCGTTACGGCCATATTTGCTACTGCTTGTATAGCCAGGGTAAAACTTAAGCCCAATGCGAGGAATGCACCAAACGCATAAGGACATCGTTTATAAATCCGGATACACCTGTATAAAAAAACTAAATAAATAAACATGATAAAAGCCCCTCCTACTAATCCATACTCCTCCATTATAATAGCATAGATAAAATCATTGTATGCTTGTGGTAAATAATCCCTCGTAGTACTATTACCCGGACCAACACCAAATACACCACCTTTTGAAATAGCAATCTTTGCCTGGTTTACCTGGTATGCATTATTGTCAACATCATCCTTACTCCCATAAATAAAACTTTCTACCCGGCCAATCCATGTATCTACCCTACCCAATAAAGCAGAAGAAGTTTTTTTTGTAACTACAACTTCTTCTGTTGTAGATTGTCCATGACGAATCACTGCAGCTGCTATCAAAAAGGCAATAGGAATTAATGCAACTCCTATGGTCATCAATAAATGTTTTGTTTTTATCCTGCCAATAAACATAAGGAGTAAACAACTTGCACCGAGCAATAAAGCAGTGGAAAGATTTGCAGGTGCAATTAATATACAGGTGATAGCTACAGGAGCTATAACCGGCAGAAACCCTTTTTTGAAATCTTTAATTACTTCCTGTTTCTTACTTATCAATCTTGCCAGGTACATAAATAAAGCTAAGCGGGCAAAGTCTGATGTTTGCATGGTTAAATTAATCAACGGCAAACGAATCCAGCGGCTGCCTTCATTCATCTTTACCCCAAAGAATAATGTATAGAATAAAAGTGGCAGCGAAATAAGAAAAGCAATTTGCGCAGCTTTTGAATAAAAGGTGTAGTTAACTAAGTGGGCAAAATAAATAACCATGATACCTACCAGTATAAAGGCTATTTGCTTGAACAGATATATCTCAGTATTCCCTTTATAATTTTTGTAAGCTAATGAACCCGTAGCACTGTAGACAGCCAGTAATGAAACCAATGTCAGTAATATAACCAATGCCCAAATAACTTTATCGCCTTTCGTTTTACTGAGCAGGTTATTGGTGTTGAAGGTATTTCTCAACTCATTAAATCGTATATCTTTCGTTACTTCCATATTGGTAATGTGACCCTGTGTTTAGTATCCTTTGACCTTTTATTATTTAATGTTCGCTTTTGTGATATAAATTCTTTACTATTTTTATACGGCTATCAACGGCCAACTACTCTACAGATCCTTCACTGCTTTCTTAAACTGATTACCCCTGTCTTCATAATTTTTAAATAAATCAAAACTGGCACAGGCAGGGCTTAATAATACTACATCGCCTTTTACCGAAAAGTGAAATGCGGCCTGCACTGCCTCTTCTGCATTACTTACATTTTCAATCGTATTGATTATACTTCCGAAAGCTTCATGAATTTTAGCATTATCCGTTCCCAGACAAATAATAGTTTTCACCTTTTCCTTTACTAAGTCTCTTATTAATGAATAATCATTCCCCTTATCTATCCCGCCTAATATCAATATAGTTGGCTTGGTCATGCTTTCCAGTGCATACCAGGTTGAGTTTACATTAGTAGCCTTGCTATCATTGATAAACTCCACACCCCGCACAGTTGCCACATGTTCCATGCGGTGTTCAAGGCTTTGAAAATTCTGCACTGCTTCACGGATTTTATCTTTTCTTATATCCAGTGTGGTTGCCGCTACACAAGCTGCCATCGTATTGTATTGATTGTGCTTTCCCTTTAAGGCAAAATCAAATACACTCATCGTGGTAAAATCCTGGCCTGTTCTTACATACATGTCCCCGTCTTTAATAAATGCTCCATTTGGTAGTTCTCTTTTCATACTTATTGGCAGTTGTTTAGATTGAATAGTAAATCCGATTGTTACCGGGTTGTTTATATATTTCATTGTTACTTCATCATCGGCGCAGTAAATGAAATAATCATTTTCCTGCTGGTTCATAGCGATGCTGAATTTGCTCCGGATATAATTTTTGAATTGATAATCGTAACGATCCAGGTGATCTTCTGTAATATTAACCAGCACAGCTATATCCGGCCGGAAGGATTTAATATCATCTAACTGGAAACTGCTGATTTCTGCTATGTATAATGGCTTCGGATCTTCAGCTACCTGCCGGGCAAATGAATACCCGATATTTCCTACCAACGCACAATCAAGACCCGCTGTTTTACAAATGAAATGAATCATCGCTGTAGTCGTTGTTTTTCCATTACTCCCGGTAATAGCAACAATTTTGCTGTTGTCTTTAAACCGGTAAGCCAGTTCTACTTCACTGATGATTTGAATTCCTTTTGCCCTTATTTTTTTTACCATGTCACTTTTCTCAGGTATACCCGGGCTTTTCATTACTTCATCAGCACTAAGAATCTTCGATTCAGTATGCTGGCCTTCTTCGAAATCAATTGCAGCATTTCGCAGTTCGTTACGATAATCATCTTTCAAAGAACTTCCATCGGAAACAAATACATCATATCCCCGTTTCTTTGCCAGTAGTGCAGCACCTACACCACTTTCGCCACCACCCAATATGACAAATCTTTTACCCATGTTTCCTCATTCTCTTTCCTCCTCTATAGAAGAAAGGAATGTTTCATTTCTTTTTCAACATTTTGTACTTACTCATCATCTTTTAATAATGGCAAGCATCAATGATCCGTGTACGGAACACGGCTCTTCATAAGTATTGGTTTCAAATACAACTGCACCACAATTCTATCATATCAGAACAATAATCTTCAATTGGACCGGATTTTGGGTTTTTCAGTAATATCTTTTACCTGTCTCTTTCCCGTTTTCGACTACCGATAGTCTCTGGCACAGGATGGAGAAGATGTATTATCTTAATTTCAATGTTACAATACTCAATACCACCAGCAATACAGTCACTATCCAAAAACGGTTTACTATTTTCACTTCATGAAATCCTTTTACCTGGTAATGATGATGAAGCGGGGCTTTTAAAAAAACCCTTCTTCCCACACCAAATTTTTTTTTGGTGTATTTGAAATAACCAACCTGCAGCATTACACTTAACGTTTCTGCAAAAAAAACTCCGCAAAAAATGGGTATTAATAATTCCTTATGAACAATAATAGCTAATGAAGCAATGATACCTCCCAACGTTAGGCTACCGGTGTCGCCCATAAAAATCTGGGCCGGGAAAGAGTTATACCATAAGAATCCGATACAAGCACCAATCATCGCTGCGATAAAAATGGATAACTCACCAAGATCAGGGATGTACATAATATTGAGATAATCCGCAAAGACCAGGTTACCACTTGCATAAGCGAATATGCCGAGTAAAACTCCTATTATAGCTGATGTTCCCGTTGCTAATCCATCTAATCCATCAGTAAGATTAGAACCGTTTGATACCGCAGTGATAATAAAAATCACAATTAATATGTAAAGAATCCATGTATAATCTCTCCATGATGCCGGTAATAATTTTGAATAATTAAATTCATGATCTTTTACAAAGGGAATAGTTGTTATTGGTGTTTTACTTTCAGCAAAATATTTCGTCTTACCATTTACCTGCTTGGCAAATACATCTGTTGAATCTGCTGTTGTCGGAGTTCCTATAAATTCTCTCCATATTTTTACTTCGCTATTAAAATAAAGTGTAGCACCTACTGTAATTCCTAATCCTACTTGTCCTAATATTTTAAACCATCCTGCCAAACCATCTTTGTCACTTTTTTTATATTGCTCTCCTTTCTTTTGTGCCAGTCTTTTACCTTGTAGTTTTAAATAATCATCTATAAAACCAATGATGCCCAGCCAAACGGTGCTAACCAGCATCAATTGCACATATACTTTAGTAAGGTTTGCTAATAATAAAGTAGGAATGATAATAGCAAGAATAATAATCAAACCTCCCATCGTTGGGGTGCCTGCCTTTTTTTCTTCGCCTGGCAATCCCTCCTCTCTTATACTTTCTCCGATTTGCTTTTTTTGTAAGAAGTTAATTAATTTCTTTCCATAAAAAGTAGTAATAAACAATGATATCAGTATCGCCAGCAAAACCCGGAAAGTGATAAAGTCAAACAACCGGATTCCCGGAAATTTATAACCTTCGTGATTCAACCAATGAAATAAATGATACAGCATTGTTGGTTTATGGTTTGTTCTTTTTTATTATTTAGTCGCCGTACTGTTTCTTTGGTCATCGTCCCTTGCGTCGCACTTTTCATCTTCCTGTTCTTTGCTGAACAACCCCCGCCTGAATGACTCAGTCGGGCAGGCACCCCAGTTTCTCAAAGCAAATCGTTTCATCAATTCACCCCGCCCAGGCGGGGATCTACACTAAAAAATTCTTTCTCTCTTTCCCTCCTTTGAACTCTTTGCTTATTTATCCAGTAACTCAAACATTTCCTTCACTATTTCTTTATCATCAAAGTGGTTTCTTACTCCTTTTATTTCCTGGTATTTCTCATGCCCTTTTCCTGCTATCAGAATTATGTCTTCGGGCTTCGCCAAACTTATCGCCGTCTTTATTGCTTCTTTTCTATCAACTATTGAGATATACTTTCTTTTTGCTGCCGCACTCAACCCCTCTTCCATATCCTTTATTATCTGTCCGGGGTCTTCGCTTCTTGGATTATCACTGGTAAAAATTGCTTTATCGCTATACTCACAAGCTGCTTCTGCCATCACAGGTCTTTTTGTTTTGTCCCTGTCACCACCACAACCAACTACAGTTATTACCTGCTCAAATCCTTTTTTCAATTTTTTAATTGTTGCCAGTACATTTAAAAGAGCATCCGGTGTATGTGCATAATCTACAATCGCAATCACTTTTTCTTTTGCAGACACCATGTAGTCAAATCTTCCTTCCGCTCCTGTCAGTATACTCAATGCCGTTAGTACCTCCTGTTTATCTTCTCCCAAACAAAACGCTGCCCCATACACTGCCAACAGGTTATAAGCATTGAATTCACCAATAATTCTGAAATGAACTTCTACATCATTTACATTCATCACCAAACAACCCAGGCTGTTATCTAAAATCTTTCCTTTAAAATCAGCCACTGTTTTCAAACTGTAGTAATACTTTTTCGCATTCGTATTCTGCAGCATCACTGTTCCTCTTTTATCGTCTGCATTGCTGATCGCAAAAGCGGATGAAGGCAATAAATCAAAGAAGACTTTCTTTACCCGGATATATTCATCAAATGTTTTATGATAATCCAGGTGGTCGTGTGTGATATTGCTGAAAATGCCACCTGCATACTGCAAACCAGTTACCCGTTGCTGATGAATGGCATGTGAACTTGTTTCCATGAACACATGACTGCATCCTGCTGAGACCATCTGACTTAACAATTGGTTAAGGTTAATGGCATCCGGTGTGGTATGCGTTGCAGGCACTACTCTTTCTCCAATCTGATTTTCTACAGTGCTTAGCAATCCACATTTATATCCCAATCTTGTAAAGAGCTTATATAATAATGTTGCAATAGTTGTTTTTCCATTTGTTCCTGTTACACCTATCAGTTTTATTTTTTCTGAAGGCCTTCCGAAAAAATTATTCGCCATGTAAGCTGTAGCAGCTGCACTGTTCTCTACCTGCACATACACTATTCCCTCTTTCTTCATTGCAGGTTCTTCTTCATACACAATTACCGCTGCTCCATTCTCAATTGCTTTTTCAATGAACTGGTGACCGTCTGCCGTTCCGCCTTTTACTGCTATAAATGCACTTCCCGGCTTTATCTTTCTCGAATCAATTTGCAGATCGCTTATTTTAATTGATGTATTTCCACTTACTTCTCTCAGCTTCACTTTATATAATACATCACTCAATATCACAACTAACTTTTAAGTTTTTACCTCATCAACTCAATTCCAGCATTACGGATAAACCTTTTGCCAAAGCAGTTCCCGGAGCTATAGATTGATTATTAATTTTTCCTTTTCCTTTTACTATCACTTTCATTCCCATATTTTCCAGCAGGTATAATGCATCTTTTAATCCCATGCCTCTTACATTTGGCATTACCTGTTTACGGATAGTTGTTGCTTTCATCACTGGTTCATAATTATTCGAAAACACACTCGTCCAGCTATTCTGCTCTACCGAATCAGTATATCGCATATTCATTGTACCAAACACATTTTTTATATCAGTTGAATAGCCTGCATAGTAATAAAAGGAACTATCTTTTTTTGCAACATACAATGATGGATTTTTTTTATTGACATACATAGCATACAGCTTGGTAGCAATCTCCCGGAATACAGGTGCCGCAACGGTTCCGCCATAATGAGAAGCAGCATGTGGTTTAGTACGGATAACAACGATGCAGGTATATTGCGGTTTATCAGCAGGAAAATATCCTACAAAAGTTGCCTGGTACACCCCATGTCCATATTTTATCGGACCGTCTGATACATGCGCTGTACCTGTTTTTCCTGCCACGGCAAAAGGCATATCCTTGAAAACTTTTCTGCCGGTACCTTCAGTAACAACCATCTCCATTGATTCTCTTGCCGCTTTCACTACTTCAGGCCGGCAAATATTTTTCTCTATTACTTTGGGTTCAAATTGTTTTGTAATAAGACCGTTATGCTGCACATTATTTACCAGGTAAGGTTTTACCATTATGCCATTGTTGGCAATAGCATTATATAATGTCAGCGTATTCAACGGGCTAACCTGTATGCCATATCCAAAACTCATCCACAACATATTCCCTTCTGCACTTCCTTTTTGATCAAGTGGTGCCATCGTTGGCTTTGGAACATCTGTTAAATCAATCGGCGATCTTACATCCATGTGAAAGCGGTGCATATATTCTTTTAACTCAACGGGGCGTTTAATAAATGCTTTATATGCCAGCATACTCATTCCCACATTAGAACTATGAGCAAAACATTCTTTTACAGTTAATGAAGGCCGGGGAGATCTTTCTGCATCGGTTACCATTTTACTTCCTACCTGTTTTCTACCTGCTCCACCTACTTCTACTATATCATCGGGAGAACTACTTCCTTTTTCAAGTACAGATAAAAGAGTAACGAGTTTAATTGTAGAACCGGGCTCCGTTGCACGCAATGCATAATTATCATTCTCTGTATAGCTTCCATCTTGCAGGCGGCCAAGGTTGGCCATTGCTTTAATCTTTCCGGTAGCCGTTTCCATTACAATGGCAGTTCCATAAGGTCCTTCGCATTGCAGCATCATTTTCATCAATGCTGTTTCTGTTATATCCTGGATATTTACGTCAAGTGTAGTAAAAATATCTCTTCCATTTTCCGGATCTGTTTGTGAACCTTCAATAGGTATAGCCGTGCCCCCTGCAATAAAGCGAACTAATTTTTGTCCGTCATGTCCGCTTAATATAGTATCATAACTTCTCTCCAGCCCTACGTTTTGTTTCTTAATTTTTCCATTGCTGGCCATGTGTTCCCGGGATAAACCAATGGTTCTGTTGGCAAGCAATCCAAATGGAGATAATCTTTTAGTATTTACTTCTACAATGTCACCGCTTCTGTTTCTTCCCAATTTTACTAATGGAAAATCCCTGAAAGTTTTATATTCTTCAAAACTTAATTTCTTTTTTAAAGGATAATAC
>JBKJXQ010000071.1:0-10131 GCA_046716235.1 Chitinophagaceae bacterium | reverse complement strand
GATCCAGGAACAGTAAAGCCCTATTAAAACTGTTTATACTAAAAGTGCTATGATATCCATGCCGGAGTGTAAAATTGGTAAATATTTTTTCCATCCCTTTTAATCTTGACAAACCATTATATGTAATGGACCAGTTTGGCTTGGGTAAAATACCAGAGAAAGGATTAGCCCGGATATTTGGATTATTATTTTTGGCAAATTTTATACTATTGGGATCTTTATTAGAGTACGCAGATAAAAATGCAGGTATCACTACATCCTGCGCATAGCGGCCATACCCGGCATAATATCCATCCGATCCGATAACACCGCTTTGATAAGGATTTTCTTTCCCCAATTTTTGTGATAAAATAAGCCGGTTACTTTCAAATGTTTTAAATGTTTCTGACAATACATTAGGATCAAACTTGGTAAATAAAGTTTGGTAAGAAATATAACTGACACTGAAACTACCCAATGCATAAGGGTTCAACCGTGTAAAGCCTACATTATCAAACTTACTGGTGTCTTTATATAATTCTGAATATTGCTTATCAAATGTTTTATCCAGGTTAATATCAATATTAAAATCACGGAAGGGACTTACCTGCGCAGTAATATTTAACCGCTGGTTATATCGCTGCTGTATTAAAGCAGATACTAATGTATCACTTGATAACAATCCTTTTGATGCAAACCTGTTTATCCAGCTGGTGTCTGGTTGATAACCAAAAATATAATTGAAACCCGGCTGGCCACTTTTTAAATTAGAACCCAGCACATTGGTACTGTCCATATAACCCGGCAACATGGTTCCAAAATCTTCTGTATATTGAATACCTGCTCTTTTCAACGACGTGGCCAATCGTAAGAAGAATTTAGGCACCCCACCAATTTCAGGTAGCTGGTTTGGATCTTTCTTCTCTTTTTGCTTAATAATTTTTACAATTTTCCCTTTCTTATTTCTTATTGTATCGGTCTTTGCTAAATTTATATTTGCCGGAACGGGCTGCTTCGGATTATTTATTTTGTTATCCGCATTACTGCTGTTTACAGCCCTTAAAAATTTTGATTTATTATATAACTCTTCAAATTTAAATTCACCATTCAATGTTCTGGTTTGGGTATTGCTAAGTGTATTACCCAAATTAATTTCTTCTGTTCTTGCAAGTAAAGAACCGGCTAACCAGTTGTACTTTGTATTATAACTGGCCCGGAGTGTTGTCCAGTCCAATAAAGGAATTTTTTGCGTGGGGACTGAATAAGTAATGGTGGCTTCTTGCCGGTAATTAGTATTTCTTCCACCTTTAAATAAATTGCGGCGGGTACTATCTTTTTTGGCTTTCGTATCCAGCCGGCCTGCAGGTTCATCTATCCGTGCATTATTAACCGCATTATAATCAATAGAAATAGATTTAGTCAGGTTCCATTGCAAAATATAATAACGATCGAAGGTGAAATACTTATTATATGTCTCTGGTATTTTGTAAGGGCCTCCACCAATATTACGGGGACGAATAGCACCAAACTGCCGGAATACATCTGCCTTAAATGAAATTTGCGAAGGTGTATAATTAAAATTAATATCTTTTATAAGTGCCAGCCATTTTGACCTCGATTTAATCAGATTTTTAAAAGGTTCAAATGGACGGGATTGCGGTGAATATGTATATCCCAATGCGCCGCGGGTACGACGCAATTCATCTTTTTCTATCAGGGGGTTGTGATTTAAAATCTTAATATAGGAATAATTGAAATCAAAATTACTTGCACTCCATACTTTAGGTCGTTTACCATCAGTTTTTAATTTCTTTACATTAGTGAGGTTGATAGTTTTAATGGTAGTAATATCCTGAGCAGAACTTCTGATAGAGTCTCTCAGTTTTGTATCAGTCGCATTTAATTTTTCTTTCAGGTTCAAATCAAGGTCGTAAGGATCATATTCCGGAGTACTGTTGCTTTGACTGAGGCCTGCATACACAGGTATCTGAATACCGAGTTTTTTTGGTAATAATTTTCCTGCTTCAATATTGGCTGATGCATCAATGGTATAAACATCTTCGCGGCTTCGTTCATTTACTTTTCTTTCTAATGAACCAAAGCCATGACTTTTCGCTGTTGCAGATAAAGTAAATGTTCCCAGGTCGGCCAACCTTATATCTGCCCGGGCCAATGCTGCCCATCCGCCTTTTTCATCCAATTGTGAAAAACGAAGTTCATTAAACCATATTTCGGTACAGACAGTTTCCTGCCTTACATTCTCAACACCCATTAACATACCCCGCACTTCACCAAGATTGGGATTACCAATTATAGCATAGGATCGACCATTAGGTAATGTTTCCTGGTAATATTTTGAAGGTGCAAAACCGAGTTTATTTCTTTTAGATTTTAGTTTAGTAAGTTCGTCCAATTGAAAATCCAGGTTGTTTTCTTCAGGCCAAATTTTTAAACTGTCTGTCTCGCCAAAATTTGTTTTCTTCAATGGAATCTTTATCTCATAGTAATTACCTGAGAAATCATTTCCAATGCGAACAACAGCACGGAGATCGCCATCTTCTATCGGCTGCGCATTCACTACCGATTCGGCATGGATAAACATTGATAATTTTCCATACTGCCGCATATCCAAATTCATTGTTTTAAAAACACCCCGTGACTCGTACTGCGGCAAACCACATACCTGTATACTCAGGGCCTGCTCATTCAAAAAAAGGTTTACATTATTATTACTCAATTGTTGTTGTCTTTCAATACCGGGAGGTATACGATAACGGACTGGCTGACGCTGATCATTTTCTTCAATATTAACTGCCAGCACATTTAAAGTGGCAGGGTCGGGGCTGGGCAGATTGGTAAACATACCAGTAGTATCAATATTACTCCGGAATTTTCTCCATTGGTTACGAACCAGTTCCAGTTTACCAAAACGCATCACCACCGAATCATCAAAACCTGTTGCAAACATTCGAATGAAACGGATTGATTTAAAATCAGGGATATTACCTATTTTTTCCTGGTATTGTGCAATGGGGATACGAAAGAGATACCAGGTTTCCGGCCTTGTAGTGTTGTTAGCAAGATTGACAGTTACTATTCTTTTGTCCGTAATAAAGTTAGAGCCAACCTGCATATTCGATTTAATATCCACCTTGTATTGAAAATATTCTTCTACTTCATTCATGGTGTTATCACGGTTCAGTTCTTCAGCATCCGGATATTGAGTAAACGCATTTACAAACTGTGTGTTATTTTCCGAAACAGGTGAATTACCATTTGGGTTATTAATATTTTTATACCGTTGCAAAATACCAGTAAGAGGTGCCTGATCAAAAACAGCATCACGGTAGGGTTTGAAATTATCGGCAGAAGGATCAGTTACTGCACGTTGATAAACCAAAGAACCCGCACCGAAATTTGTTTGCAAGCTGTTCAGATAAGGAGCAAATTTTGTTTTTTCATCGGTATCCTGCAAACCATCGTAACCAACATCCTGAAATTCTCTGTCTGAAGGTATATTGCTGAATGCATTGGTAACCTGCAGCGGATTAGCAGGCACCCTTCCCCAAACAGTATTATTATCTGCGGGTGCCTTATTGGTAGGCGTTGGTAATCCATTCTCGTATAATCTTTTTCCATCCCTTAATATATCTTCAGAAATATTACCGAGGTTGAAATATAATTGACCACCATTAGGGTTCGCCGTATTTTGTATAAAAGGATCTTGCAACCAGAATTCAATAAATTCAATATTACCGGTTTCAAAGTCGGTCTGATCAATATTTCGCATCAATCCACCCCAGGCTTGCTTAGGATTTAGCAACTTTCCGTTTGCATTTATTTTTGTATTTCTTGATTCAAAATTATAAGGGCCTTTGTCCCTGGGATAAAATGCAAGGTCGAATGTAGTAAGTAATCCTTCACCAAATTGGGTACTGCGTTTAGGAAATATTTCTTTTTGTAGTACTTGTCTTGTTTCAGGTCTTGATAATTCATTCAGATCAGCCCGTAATGGATTATTCGAATTTCTTTTTTCCTGCAATACAGATTCTATATTGTACCAGGCAATCTTTGCCCTGTTGTATCCGCTTTGCAAATCATTATTCAATGCAGATTCAGGAAACAAACCATTACCCTGGGGAACAGAAGCCAAGGTCCAGTTTATTAAAGGAAACCGAAGATCGATACCGGCCCGGGTTCCTTCAAAATCATCAATATAAATCTGTCCGCCTTTATCAGCTTTACTTGCATTAATTTGTTTGGCATGCCCAGGATCCAATATAGAAGCTTCTGCATAAGCAGTAATGGATGACATGGTTTTTGTAGAATAAAAAGGCAACTTATCCAGCCATTTTGTAAGACGGGGAATATTATTGCGATAATCAATATCTGCTCCATACATCCTGTTTTTAATAGGATCTTCTCCATACGATTGTTTTATAAAGAAAGGTCTTTCGCTAAGCTGAACAATTGTTCCGCCCATCGTCAGTTTTTTGCTGGCGATATAATCTAAACGAAGGCCGAGAAAGTTTTTTTGCTGTAATCCAAATGCCTGGTTATTCTCATACCCGATACTTACTGGAATACCGGAGTTAACGATAGCCTGGTTAGTTACACGAAGTGTTCCCAATTCATAATTTATTTCATAGTCAACATTCTCTTGCAATGTTTGTCCGCCAGCGGTAACAGTTACCGATCCACGGGGAATATTATATCCCAATTGATAATCACTACCCGAGTTGCTGCTGCCTCCGCTGGTTATAAGTCCGCTATTGCTATTGGATGAGGAAGAAGTTTTGGAACGGCCTGTTATTTTAAACCGGTTAAGGTTGGCATACGTTTGTGCAATGGCTTTAATCGTATCATAGAGTGGATAAAATAAATATTTATTTCTCAAAGCTGGTGTGGCATACACATAATCCAGATCGTGACCGAATGGTTCCAGTACCGGGAAGATAACACGGCTCTGTGAGGAAATAACAGTGAAGCCTTCAATAAAATCAAATACCCCATCTGGCTGCGGGTCATTCTGATTGTTTAAACGGTCAAGATTTACCAATGAGATAATTGGCTGACCCTGATAAGTGGCTATCACATCATTTGGTGGCAAATATCTTTTTTCACCAAGGCTTGGTTCTTCATAAGTAAGATCCAATTTAAAATCCTGGCGTTCCAACTGGCCAAAACCAACGGAGTACACATTCTTCATCATCAGATCCCAAATAGGAAGATTAGTACGTTGTGAAGTTGCTTTTAATAATTTCAAAAATAAAACCCGTTGAGAAGTACCGGAAGTGTCCGGTGGAACATCCTGCGAAAATTCTCCTACCTGGAATATCCTGCCATTATACGTGTATTGATAAGCTACACCTAATACTTCATCAGCCTGCAATGGTTGATTTAATGAAATAAATCCTATCTGGGGATTAAAAAAATAATCAGAGGTTTGTAATTTTCTTGCAAATGTTTTTTCAAAGTCCTGAACAGGTAATAAGCCAAAAGCTGTAAGCTTACTTTGTACCAGGGATGAATTACGATAATCCGGATTTGAAGTTATTGTTGAATAAAGATTATTAGCATCATTCCTCGGCAGCACATCACCTGTTCCTGTTAACAATGGTGTACGATAAGGATTTCTTTCTCCTAAATCCATAAAGCCCACAATATCTCTTGTATCGGTAGTAGTACCGTTACGGTTGGTAACCCATACTTCCATTCGCAATATCTGCACCCGGGAATTAACTACCGGCAATTGCTTCATTGCTTTATTATAATTATCCCGAAAATACTGTCCTACTAAAAAGTGACGGTTCTCATCATACTCATCTGCTTTCAAAGCAAAATTCTGTGCGGCTGTTCCACCTTCGAGGCCCAGCGTTTGTCTTTGTGATTGTTGATTGGCCAGTACAGTGGTTATAAATAATTTACCAAACTGTAACTGTGTTTTCAATCCGAATAAAGATTGGGCGCCAGGTATCAATGTTCCTTTTGTAGCAAAATTTGTATTACCTGCCTGGAATATTTTCAGAATGTCATCATCTTTTCCCTGGTAATCAAGTTTTAACTGGTTTTCATAATTGAAATTGGCCAGGGTGTTATAATTGATAGGCAGTTTCAGTTTGTCGCCAATATTTGCATCTACCTGCAGCTGTGAGTTCATATTAAAATCAAAGCCTCCGTTTTTCCGGGCTCTTTCAGGCAACGTTGGATTTTTTATATTTTGTCCCTGGTAGCCCATCAACAAATCAACATAACCAGAAGGTTTTATTTCAACCTTACCTGTTCCCACTATCCGGTTAAAAAGATCTTTAGTAATTTTTAATTTAGGCTTATATAACCGGCGGTTCATATTGGCCAAAAGATTTGATCTTTTTTTGAAATAATCCGCTTCATCCTTTTTACCCTGCATCCGCACAAACTCCTCCATACTGAATGAAGTGGGAGTACGGTAATTTTTATTACCAATTTTTTCAACTATATAATACTGATTTGTTTTAGGATCATATTCTACAGTTCGTTTAATAAAACCTGTATCTTTTAAATCGAATCCATTTCGATTAGGATAAGTATAGGGGTCACCATACCTGTCATACAAGGGGTAGCGGCTTGTATCGGTTATATTATTGATGGAAGATGAAAAATGAAAATTGCGGGCATGAACCTTCGAAAAAAGTGAAAACACTAATGTAATGGCTACCAGTGGACGGAAAATATGAGCAGTTATACGGTTCAATGTTTTTGTCTATCAATTAGTGTACTGAAAAATAGCGGATTAGAGAGTACGAAGTGCTTTTTTAATCAGTTCCTCAACGGATAGATTCGGATCGGCTGCCAACGTTTTTTCTAATGCCTGACCCGCTGCTATTCGGTTGATACCCAAAGCGGTCAATGCATTTAACGCATCCTGTTGCAAAGTATTGTTTTTTGTATATGAAATATTTGATTCCAGTGGATGCTTGGCCAGCTTATCTTTTAGCTCCAGCACCATCCTTTCCGCAGTTTTTTTGCCGATTCCTTTTACACTTTCTAACTTCTTTACATCACCCGTAACTATAGCAGTCGCCAGTTCTTCGGGTTTCATGTAGGATAACATTACCCTGGCAGTAGAAGCTCCAATACCTGAAACACTGAGCAGCATCATAAAAATTTCTTTTTCTGCCAGGTCAAAAAAGCCGTAAAGAATATGAGCATCTTCCCTTATCAGCAGGCTGGTGTGCAATACACCTTTATCCAGATTTTGAATTTTTGAATACGTATTCAGGCTTATCTGTACTTCATAACCCACACCATTTACTTCTACCTGTACCATGGCAGGACTTTTATGCACAAATTCTCCTTTCAGATAAGCTATCATAGGTTGCGAAAATAGTGAAATCAATGAGCAAATTTGGAAATGTGCTTATATGCTAATTTAATTCTCATTGCTATATCATAAATTCAATGTTATTAAAATAATGGGTGCCCACCCTCCTATTCGACTTCTAAGTTCTTATCTTAACTTTGGCCACTTTATTAATATCAATATTGCATGAATAAAAAAATAACCGCTGCCATTACTGCTGTAGGGGGCTTTGTTCCCGAAGACAAGCTTACCAATGCTGATTTAGAAAAAATGGTAGATACCAATGATGAATGGATAAGAACCCGTACCGGCATTTCTGAACGAAGAATATTAAAAGGCGAAGGCCTGGCTACTTCTGATATGGTAGTGCCGGCAGTAAAAGAACTATGTGAAGAAAGAGGAATTAGTCCCCAGGAAATTGATTGTTTAATTGTAGGTACTGTTACACCAGATATGGTTTTCCCATCCACCGCCAATATTGCCTGTGATAAACTGGGAGCAATAAATGCATGGGGCTTTGATGTATCAGCCGCCTGTTCTGGTTTTTTATATTCATTAACTCAGGGTGCGGCATTAATTGAAAGCGGACGTTATAAGAAAGTTGTCGTTTGTGGCGCAGATAAAATGAGTGCTATTGTTGATTACCAGGACAGGGCTACCTGTATTATTTTTGGTGATGGAGCCGGTGCAGTTTTATTAGAACCAAATGAAGATGGTTACGGAATACAGGATTCTATTTTAAGAAGTGATGGCAGTGGTTGTCATTTTCTGCACATGAAAGCTGGTGGTTCACAAAAGCCAGCAACTATTGATACTGTGATGGCAAGAGAGCATTATGCATACCAGGAAGGAAAAGCTGTTTTTAAATTTGCGGTAAAAGGAATGGCGGATGTAAGTGCAGAATTATTAGAAAGAAATAATTTGACGGGTGATGATATTGCATGGCTGGTTCCCCACCAGGCCAACCTCAGAATAATTGATGCTACGGCAAACCGCATGGGATTACCTACTGAAAAAGTAATGATCAATATTCAGAAGTATGGCAATACAACTGCAGGTACTATTCCACTTTGTTTATGGGAATGGGAAAATCAATTGAAGAAAGGTGATCAGATTGTTTTAGCTGCTTTTGGTGGTGGGTTTACCTGGGGAGCTACATTGGTGAAGTGGGGATATTGAAAATTATTTTTTACTCCTCGTCCACAACGAAAAATCTGTCTGCGGTATTTTCTCAGCACCCAGTTGCCGAAGCATGTTTACTAATTGTCCCCGGTGATAAGTACCATGATTAAATACATGATGCAACATCTGGTATACGGGCATTTTAAAATGTTCTTTTTTTGTATTGTAATACTGAAAAACATGATCCAGTGAAAGATCAGACGCATTGCATACCCACTCTTCCCATAATTTGGATTGTTGCAATAACTCATCTGCTACTTCTTTTATTGTTCCATTAAAATTTTCGCTGGGAATATTTATCCTCTCATTCATCTTCATCCGCTGCCACCATATACTTTCTGCATCCAGCATGTGCAGCACGGTTTTAAATAAACTGGTAAAACTGCTGGGCAATTCAGCCATTTGCTTTTCTTCGGGCATAGCCAGAATTATATCCAATATCCGCTTAGTGGCCCAGATATTATATGTTGCGTATTGTTTCAGCAGTTCTTTCATTTTCATTTAGCTTTGATGGTGAATGTATCTATAACCAATCAAAATTCGAGATTCAACAACTATTATGGACAAAAGTTTTCCACTTTCCGGATGGGGTTCGCTGGCAGTGCATGGCGGACACAAGCAAGATCCTAACTATGCACACCTGGTGCCTATTTATGCCAGCAGTACTTATGTATTTGATGATGCCGAACAAGGTATGCGTCGTTTCAGCGGACAGGAAGAAGGATATATCTATAGCCGTTGGGGCAATCCCACCATGACGGAAGCTGAAGATAAGATTGCAGCATTAGAAACTTTCGGATTGGGCATTGAGGTCAAAGGAATTCTTCATGCATCAGGAATGGCTGCCATTTCTACCTTAATGCTGGGTACACTTAAACCTGGTGACAAAATCATTACTCACTTTTCCTTGTATGGTGGCACTGAAGAATTGGTAAGTAAGATTTTACCCTCATTCGGTATCAATGCTATCATCACCGATCTGAGAGATGTACAAAAAGCGGCTGACATCATTAACGGCGATAAGGCCATCAAAATGATGTACCTCGAAACTCCGGCTAATCCTACTATACAATGTGTGGATTTAGAAGAACTGAGCAATCTTGCCAGGCAGCATAATCTTATTGTTGCCTGCGACAATACTTTTGCCACTCCCTATTTACAACAACCATTTAAATACGGTGCCGATTTTATAGTTCATTCCACTACCAAGTTTTTAAACGGACATGGTACAGCCATTGGTGGTATTTTATTGGGCAGGGATGTGGAGCTGATGAAAACTAAAATAACAAAAGTTCATCGCACATTGGGGGGCAACTCAAATGCATTTGATGCTTTTCTACTGATCCAGGGGATGAAAACACTGGAGGTAAGAATGGAAAGACATTGTCATAACGCAATGGAAGTGGCAAACTTTTTAGAAAGTCATGCTGCTGTTGCTAAAGTAAATTATACTGGGTTAACTAATCATCCGGATCATAATACCGCAATGAAACAAATGCGGCATCCGGGTGCTATGCTGAGTTTTGAATTAAAAGGCGGATTGCAGAGCGGCATTGATTTTATGAATAAACTGAAGATGTGTGTGAGAACCGTTTCTCTCGGCACTTGTGATACCCTACTCTCCCACC
>JBKJXQ010000070.1:0-2788 GCA_046716235.1 Chitinophagaceae bacterium | reverse complement strand
GCCCCCGTGATGCCATGCAGGGCTGGAAAAATTTTATACCTACCCATAAAAAAATTGAATATATCAACTCGTTACTAAAAGTTGGGTTTGATACAATTGACTTTGGAAGCTTTGTATCTCCAAAAGCAATACCACAGATGGCGGATACAGGGGAAGTAATAAGTAAACTGAAGCCCGAACCCGGAAGTACAAAATTGCTGGCTATTGTTGCCAATTGGAGGGGGGCTGAAGAAGCTTCAGTGTTTGATGCTATCAATTATCTTGGTTTTCCTTTTTCAATTTCTGAAACATTTCAGCAACGAAATACTAATTCAAGTATTGAACAATCGATTAGTAGAGTAGAGGAAATACAAAACCTTTGTATTAAAACAGGCAAACAATTAGTGGTATATATTTCTATGGGCTTTGGAAATCCTTATGGAGATCCTTATGATGAGGAAATTGTTTTTGAATGGGTGAACAGATTGGTGGCACTGGATATTGGCATTATCTCGTTAGCAGATACGGTGGGGGTAGCAACGCCGGCCCAGGTATATGATATAAGTAGTTACCTGATAGAATCATTGCCGGGTACAGAGATTGGTGTTCATTTACATTCAACTCCGCTTAGCTGGGAAGAAAAATTGGAAGCTGCTATAAGAGCAGGTTGCAAAAGATTTGACGGGGCACTAAAAGGTATTGGCGGCTGCCCGATGGCGGATGATGAACTGGTAGGTAATATGAACAGTGAATTAATGATCAATTATTTTAAAGGGCATCAGTTGTTAAGTAATCTTAATGAAGCTGCATTGGCAGAAAGTCTTCGGATTGCTGGTAAAATTTTTGGGTAATGAATACCAATTTTCTTAAAAGAAGTGTACCGAATTTTTTATTTTGAAAAACAGATTATGCAGTTTCAGTTACCTATTGATATAAAAAGCCTTCCCCGTCCCATTGCTTATCAGGATAAAATTTTATTGGTTGGTTCTTGTTTTACTGAGCATATCGGAAATGCTTTGGCTGATTTAAAATTTTCTGTCTTTCAAAACCCTAATGGTATTTTGTTTGATCCTGCAAGTGTATGTAAAAACCTGGTTTCCTATATCAACAATAAGAAATATACTAAAGCTGACTTATTTCAATTAAATGAAGTTTGGAATAGCTGGCAGCACCATTCCCGATTTTCAAATATTAATGCAGATGATGCAGTAAATTATATAAATGATTCGCAACAAAAAGCACATAATTTTTTAAAAGAAGCAGATTGGGTTATCATCACACTTGGTTCTTCTTTTTCCTATCGTTTAACAGAACTGGCAGATTTAGCAGGAAGTTGTTTAAACGGAGGAGTAGCTAATTGTCATCGGGGCCCGGCAAACTGGTTTAATAAATGCTTACTCGAAATTGATGAGATAGAGTCTATGATGGAAGATTGTTGTAACCAGTTAATAAAATTTAATCCGAAATTTAAAATTATTTTCACTGTAAGTCCTGTTCGGCATATAAGGGACGGGGTAATAGAAAATAACCGGAGTAAAGCGAGGTTGATAGAAGTTGTCCATCATATTATTAATAAATATGAACAGGCATATTATTTTCCGGCGTATGAGCTGGTAATTGATGTGCTGAGGGATTACAGGTTTTATGACATTGATCTTGTGCATCCTAATTATATGGGGACTGAATTTGTACTCAGCAAATTTGCCGAAGGTTGTATTGATAAGGAATCACAACAATTAATGCAGGAGGTTAAGAAAATTGCTGTAGCCAGGAAACATAGAGCTTTTCAACCGCTTACAAAAGCTCATGCGCAATTTCTTGCAGACAATTTTGATAAGGTGAAAGAACTGAATAAAAAACATCCTTTTCTTGATCTAAAAGAAGAGATTTTATATTTTTCCAAAATTTGATTAATAAAAGGTCTGATAATAGACTGGCAAATATTAAGAAAAGGACCTGATATAATACCAGATCCTTTTCTTAAGATTTAAATAAATTAGTGATGAAATAACTGAAATATTTGTAAAGGTTAGTTAGACAGTTTTGTACTTAATTCATCAATAAAACCGTCGTACTTTTTTAAGATACGGCTAAAAGGTGTGAACTGTTCATCAGAGCTAAAAGATGTACCGGCCCTGCCAGATTCCTCTGAAACTAATTTTATTTTAAAAGCAAGAGGATCTTCTGAAGAAAGTTTTATAATAGCTCTTGTCCTGATTGTATTATTCGATTTAGCAAATATAACGCCTACCCAAGCAGTTCTTAAATACCCGGATTTTTCATCATTATTTTCAAGTACATCAAATTTGCTTAAAACAGTTTGTACTATCGTTTTCCAGGCGTCTTCTCTATTTTTCCCTCTCTTTACACTTAATAAAATTTCGTTATTTGATACATCCGATTGAATTGAAGAAGTGTATGATTCATCCGGTTGTAATTGAACATAATCTGAATTAGGTGGTTTTGTCATCCCTTTTTTATCACAATAATTTCTTACCTCTTGTATAAATCCTTCTTGTTTTACTTCAACTTTTACACAATCATTTTTGCCAACTGTTACAACAACTGTACCTGTACCTGTAAGTACGCCATTCACATAAACCCTTGCAGTTTGAGGATCGGTGGTTACAGTTACTTTTTCTGAACCATCGTCCTTATTGGGCTTTATAAAACTCAAATAAATTTTTGGCGAGGTAAAAGAAGTAATAATAATTAATAGTGAGAGGGAAAAAACAGAGACGAGGAATAATTTTTTCATCTGATGGTAGTTTTGGTAATTTTTAATTTGAAAATAGTATAACAATTTAAA
>JBKJXQ010000069.1:0-3363 GCA_046716235.1 Chitinophagaceae bacterium | reverse complement strand
CCTATATCAGTATTCTTATCAAGAGGATCACCAACGATGAGCGTCTCTAACCTGTCCTTGAGCTTTCTCAAAACATTTTTATAAACTGATTCCTGCACATACAATCTTGAACCGGCACAACATACATGACCCTGGTTAAAAAAGATAGCATTCACCACACCTTCCACCGCCTGGTCAATAGGAGCATCTTCAAAAATAATATTGGCGGCTTTACCCCCTAATTCCAGCGTTGCTTTTTTATTAGTTCCTGCAATTGCCCGTTGAATTATTTTACCAACATTAGTAGAACCGGTAAAAGCAATTTTATTTACATCAGCATGATTAACGATAGCAGCACCTGTTTCACCAGCACCGGTAATAATGTTGACTACCCCTGGCGGTAAATCTGCTTCTTGTATAATCTCTGCCAGTTTCAATGTCGTTAATGAAGTTGTTTCCGCAGGTTTTAATACAACAGTATTTACTGTTGCTAATGCCGGTGCTATTTTCCAGGCAGCCATCAACAATGGAAAATTCCATGGCGTAATTTGTCCGGCCACACCCAGCGATTCTGTTCGGCGATTAGGAAAAGCATACTCTAATTTATCAGCCCAGCCTGCGTAATAAAATAAATGATTCGCTGCCGTCGGCACATCAAAGTCACGGCTTTCTTTTATCGGTTTACCACCATCCAATGTTTAGATGATAGCCAGTTCTCTTGCTTTTTCCTGCATGATGCGGGCAATGCGAAAAATATATTTGGCTCGTTCTTTCGCCGGCATTTTCTTCCACACTTTTTCATAGGCATTTCTTGCTGCTTTCACTGCTTTGTCCACATCCGCTGCATTAGCCTCGGCCACTTCACTTAGTTTTTCTTCGGTCGCCGGATTAATCGTATCAAAATATTTATTGCTCAATGGCTTTTTCCATTCACCATTAATAAACAAATCATATTGCTTATTAATCGTTGCTGCACTTTTACTTTCAGGTGCAGGGGCATAAGTCCATGAAGTATCAAATTTTAATTTGATCGTGTTGCTTTTCTTAGCGGCTTTCTTTTTTGTTATTGCCATAATATTTTATTTACCCTGCTGCAGTGCTACTATCATCGTCTGTTGCATCGCACTATTCGGGGTTCTGTTCGCTATCCAGCTTTTTGAAATACATATCACGCAAAGTCGCAAAGTAAGGAAGGCACAAAGGGAAGCATTCAATTTTGCGTCTTTGCTTCTTAGCGTCTTTGCGTGAAAAATTAATCCACCGAAAAATAATTTGCACTCTGGTACAATCCTGTTTTCTCTTTCACCATCTGCATCAGCACATCATTCGCCAAGCTACTGGCACCAAAACGAAACCATTCATTATTTAACCAATCATCACCCAAAACTTCTTTTACCATGACTAAATAATGCAAGGCCAGTTTTGATTTGGAAATACCACCCGCAGGTTTCATTCCAATCATCTTACCAGTCTTGTAATAAAAATCCCTGATTGCTTCGAGCATTACCAATGTCACCGGCATAGTAGCAGCAGGAGCAATTTTACCAGTTGATGTTTTTATAAAATCTGCCCCGGCAAGCATAGCAATATCACTGGCTCGTCTTACTTTATCAAAAGTGCCGAGTTCACCGGTTTCTAAAATCACTTTTAATCTTGCTTCACCACAAGCTTCTTTAATCGCCGCAATTTCATCAAATACAAAATTATATTCACCCGCATGAAATTTTCCCCGGCTGATGACCATATCCACTTCATCAGCTCCTTCATTCACAGCATATTTAGTATCTCTTATTTTAATATCCTTTGGTGCTTGCCCGCTGGGGAAGGCGGTAGCAACAGAAGCTACTTTAATTCCCGAATCACCCAATGCCTTCTTTGCCACTTTTACCATGGATGGATAAACACATATCGCCGCTACTGTAGGAATATCGGGAAGTGAGTCGTGAGGATGCATGGCTTTATAACAAAGCTGTTTTACTTTTCCATCAGTATCTTTTCCTTCCAGTGTAGTAAGGTCAATCATATTTAGAACCAGCTTCAGGCCGTGCATCTTAGCCTCTTTTTTTATACTTCGCTTGGTAAAACGGGAAGCTCTTTCTTCCACACCCACCTGGTCAATGCGGGGGGAGAAATTGAAATCGGGAAACATTATCCTTTCCTTTGCTGATGGCATAATCATTTTTCTAAGTTTCAAAAGTAAAACTATTTTAATGGGTTTTGACCGCTGGTAAATAATTGCTGGGTAATAGGAAAGATTAATGATTTTTCTGCGTCTTATACCCTGTTCTTGCCGCTCATACTTTTGCCGGAAGTACAAGATTTTTTTTCTGTAAAATCGCATTTCAATAACTTACAAAAAATCAATTACTATGAGAGAACTAAAAACCCTGGCCGGTTTGTTGGTAATGTTGCTCTTTTCTACTGCAATATTGGCCCAACCCACATTTCCCGAGAATGGTGTGGCTAATCCGCGACACGGACATTATGCTTTTATCAATGCTACTATTGTAAAAGATGCATCGACTACGCTTACCAATGCCACTCTTGTTATTAAAGATGGAAAAATTACAGCAATAGGCAGCGGATTAAAAGTACCTGTTGGTGCGGTGGAAATAGATTGTAAAGGAAAATATATTTATCCTTCCTTTATTGATATTTATTCAGACTATGGCACAGCACAACGTTTACCCGGCGCTGGTGGCGGTGGTTTCAACTTCAATCAGGCACCACAATTGGAAACAGCAGTTAAAGGGCCTTATGGCTGGAACCAGGCATTGAAATCTGATGTGGATGTTTACAAAGTATTTAGTGTAAATGATGCTACTGCAAAGCCAATGCGGGAAGCTGGTTTTGGCGCTGTGCTTACCCATGTTAAGGATGGTGTGGCAAGAGGTACCGGTGCCGTGGTCACCTTAGCCAATGAAAAAGAAAATCTTGTTATTATAAAGGAGAAAGCATCTGCTCATTATTCATTTAATAAAGGAACTTCCACTCAATCATACCCAAGTTCGATGATGGGATATATTGCTATGCTACGGCAAACATTCCTGGATGCCGCCTGGTATAAAAACAAACCTTACCAGGAAGGATTTAATGCTACGTTACAGTCGTGGAATGACAACCAGGGTCTTCCCCAGATTTTTGAAGCCAACGATAAATGGAATGATCTTCGGGCTGACAGGATAGGTGATGAATTTGGCGTCCAGTATATTATTAAAGGCGGCCAGAATGAATACCAGCGGATAAAGGAAATTAAAGCAACGAATGCGACCTTTATCCTTCCCCTGAATTTTCCACAAGCACAGGATGTGGAAGATCCTAATGATGCGAAACTGGTTTCATTAGAAGACATGAAGCATTGGGAAATGGCGCCTTCAAATGCAG
>JBKJXQ010000068.1:0-3672 GCA_046716235.1 Chitinophagaceae bacterium | reverse complement strand
CAGGTAAGCAGACGATTGTTTTATAAAAGCCATAACAATAGATAAACCCAAACCGCCCAAAACACGTATCTACATTAATTGCTTGGGATCGCTGACTTTATAAAACTGGCTCCATGCAAAGAGGGTAGAACCAATCATCAGCATCATTAAGACGCCAAACTTATTCATAGTTCCTTTTAAAGTCATTTCTTCACCTATGCTCATTCCTTCCAGAATAGTTCCCTGGTAAGATTTTTCCTGCAGGGCAGGATTACTTGATTTTAATAGTGCCATCAGTATTATTTTTTATAAAGATAGAAAGTTTGTCAATTATGTCACTTTTAAACTATTATTTTTTCAAATATTTACCAGTAGATAGTTTACCATGCTTTTATCCAAAAAGGATGTTCCGGGAAAACTCTTTAGTTTCATACCTACAATACCCGGGATATAGAATTTTAATTTATGGTGGCGATTAAAATGTTAGACCAGTCTACCCTGTATTTCAAAAATTGATTTTGGTCTTTTTTCATTTACAAGTGATATAATCTATTTTAAGTTACTTTTTTATTGAAAAATAATTTCTCTGCATTTGCAGTAGTAATTTCAGCCACATCCTCCGTACTAATATTTTTAATAGTTGATATTTTTTCCACCACATATTTTAAATACGAAGGTTCATTTCTTTTGCCACGGAAGGGAACCGGTGCCAGGTAAGGTGCATCTGTTTCCATTATCACATTTTGTAAGTCAATTTCTTTTATGACTTTATCCAACCCTGAATTTTTAAATGTTATCACTCCCCCGATTCCCAGATAAAAGCCCAGATCAATAATTTTTTGTGCCTGTACTACATCACCGGAAAAACAATGGAAAACCCCTCTCAGTTTACCTTTTTGATGCTGGGTAATCACATCTATACATTCATCCGTTGAATTACGGGAATGGATAACGATGGGAATAGCAAATTCCAATGCCCATTCTACCTGCTTATTAAAAGCCAGATATTGCTGTTCAGTAAATGTTTTATCCCAATAAAAATCAAGGCCTGTTTCCCCAACGGCTGAAAATGTTCTTTCTTCAAGAAATGTCCGGGCAATTTTCAATTCATCCTGGTAATTTTCTTTTATATAACAGGGATGAACTCCCATCATACTAAAACATTTTCCGGGATTCATTTCTTCCAATGCAAGCATTGAGGCATGAGTGGTAGAGTCAATGGCAGGCAAAAATATTTTTGAAATACCCTCTTTTTCAGCCCTCATAACTACTAATGGCAGATCGGGACTAAATTCCTCCAGATATATATGTGAATGTGTATCTATTAAGGTCATTTTCAACTATGTTAGCTTCAAAATTCAACAAAAAAATTTAAGAAACCTTTAAACTTTAACCAATAAAACTAATCTTAACCCCGTTAAAGTATCGACCCGCTAAAATTACATATATGAAATTTCGTCTCAAATCCACCCTATTTATTGCTATTACCTGCTTCGTTAGCCTTTTACTGGTGGTATCCTGTAAAAAAGAAACCAGTCAAAGCGGTACTGAAGAACAGCAGCAGCAGGAAGCTTCGATTGTTTCCAGCGAATCAGATGCCGAAGCTGAAATTGTCTTTAATGATGTGTTTGATGATGCAATGGGTGTAAATGATGAAGTGGGTTTGGAAGGTGTGGGTACTTTAAACCGGCTTAATCCCTGTTATACTATTACAGTAACCCGTTCAAACTCCCCAGCTATTTTTCCTGTCAGAGTTGTTATTGACTTTGGAACAACAGGTTGCCGTGGACTTGATGGACATGTAAGAAGGGGTAAAATTATAACAGAATACACAGGCCGCCTCATAATTGCTGGTTCTGTGGCCTATACCCGGTTCGATGGTTTTTATGTTGATACTATTAAAGTAGAAGGAACCCACAAAATCGCAAATACCAGCACTTCCATTATTACCCGTCAATTTACGGTTGATGTAATTGATGCAAGACTTACAAAACCTAGCGGCAATTATGTGGAATGGAATAATCATAAAGTAATTACCCAGATCGAAGGCTTGAGTACCATCTATGCTTTTGATGATATTTTCAGAATAGAAGGAACAGCAAATGGTAAAGTAAAGAGAGGCACATTACTGGTTTCCTGGGAATCAAAAATTATAGAACCACTGATTAAAAAATATAGCTGTCGCTGGATTGTAAAAGGAACAGTGAAGAATATACGTACAAATACCAGTGCTACAGGGCCCTATGTAACCGTACTGGATTTTGGAAATGGCAGTTGCGATAACCAGGCTATTATAACTATTAATGGCCTTTCCCGCCAAATTACTTTGCGGTAATTAAAAAATTATTATACCTTTAAACCAGTTTTCATAGGGTACGGATTAAAAACGGGCCAGGGTTTCTACCCAGGCCCTAACTTTTTTAGAGGATGTTCCAAATTTCTGAAAGGTCTTTTTAAAATTTACTGATGGATATTTTCCTCCTGTTTCAACCCACCACTTCAAAAACAAAACCCGATTTCGTAAAATATTGTAATATGGCCGGTAATGCATATTCCAATCTGGGAAAAGCTTTTTCGCTGTCATGAAAAACGACAATTGAGCCTGCATTTGTATGTTGAGTTACATTTTTTAAGCATTTTTCTTTACTAATATTTTCATCAAAATCTCCACTTAAAACACTCCACATAATAATCTTGGGGTACTCCTTTTTAATTACACTGTTGATACGCTTAGCCTGGCTTGCTTTAATTTTTCCATACGGGGGTCTGAATAATTCTGAATCGATATAATTGGTGGCTTCTTCAATATTATTCAAATAAATACCATTATTGGTTTTCCATCCATTAAGATGGTTCTGAGTATGATTTCCTGTACGATGCCCTTCATCCAGAATCCGTTGGTAAATATCCGGATAGGCGACAACATTTTTCCCGATACAAAAAAAAGTAGCTTTTGCCTTATATTTCTTTAGTTCATCTAAAACAAACGGTGTGGCTACGGGGTGCGGCCCATCATCAAAAGTGAGGTAAATTGTTTTTTCATGGTTATCTATATCCCATACATAAGAAGAATAAACCTTTTTTAACCACCACGGAGTTTTTACAAAGTATTTCATACCAGTCACAAGATACGAGATAGTGTTTTTAACTTTTTCTACTTGTATAGTAGATTTAAATATAAAACACTACTTACTTTTTCGATATACAACAAAACAACGCTTCGCATCCCTCCATTATCTTTGCACACTATGAATAAAAAAGTAAGAGTTCGGTTTGCGCCCAGCCCCACCGGAGGATTGCATTTGGGGGGAGTAAGAACAGTTTTATATAATTACCTGTTTGCAAAAAAACATGGCGGTGATTTTTTAGTAAGAATAGAAGACACTGACCAAAGCCGTTATGTGGCAGGTGCTGAAGAATATATTTTTGATACATTAAAATGGTGTGGACTGGAACCAGATGAAAGTGTGCAGTATGGTGGCAACTATGGGCCTTATCGCCAGAGTGAAAGAAAAGAAAATTATCGCCAATATGCAGAACAATTAATAAAAGATGGACATGCTTACTATGCATTTGATACACCTGAAGAACTGGAAAAAATGCGGCAGGATTTTAAAACAGACCAAAATCCATCACCACAATACGATCATACTATCCGTATGAAAATGCGGAACTCCCTGACGATTACTGCAG
>JBKJXQ010000067.1:0-3055 GCA_046716235.1 Chitinophagaceae bacterium | reverse complement strand
GTCTAAAGATAAAAGAGGCTCCCTCCGTGATGTTTTCTTCTGCCCAAATTTTGCCTTTATGATGTTCAATTATTTGTTTGCAAATGGCTAAACCCAATCCGCTCCCTATTGGTTTTTTTACATTCTGGTTTCTGGACTGAAAGAATTTGTCAAAAATGGCTTCAAAGTCTTCGGGGTTAATTCCCTTACCATTGTTGTGTATTTTGACTTCAATATAGTCTCTGTTTTCATGAATGGAAATCACTATTTTTCCCTCGGTTTCAGAACAAAATTTTATGGCATTTGATATTAAATTATGAATAACCTGAATGATTCGTTCTTCGTCATAAAAGGCTTTTATTTCTTTATTAGAATCATCGAATTCAATACTAATGTTTTTGTTTTTAATTAATTGATTCAGCGAATCCAGTGTGTTTTTAATGGTTTTTGTGATGTTGTTTTTAGACAAATAAATTTTTTGTTTTCCGGTTTCGAATTTTTCTAAATCCAGAATTTTATCAATTAAACGATTCAAACGATCCGATTCGGATATTATGTTTTGTAAAAACTGTTTTCTCAGTTCTTCCGGAATGTCATCATCGTCATGAAGAATCTCACTTGCGGCACGTATTGCGGTGATTGGGGTTCTTAATTCATGGGTAACGGTGTCTAGAAACTCGTCTTTTTGAATGTCTTTATTGACCAGTTCCTGATTGGCATTTTTCAACTGTTCGGATATTTTTTTTAATTCATTCGAAGTATCAGTTAACTTCTTATTAATGATGATATTTTCCTTGGATTCTTCTAAAATTCGCAGTACTTCTGGCAGGCTTATTTTGTCTTCCTTGACTACACTGGAGATTAATATTTTGGCGGAAGCCGTACCAATATGTCCAGTCAATAGATTTTCTGCAAACTTTATAAAACGCGCATCGGCGGTGGTGATATTTTTATCAATATTGTATTTTAAATTGAAAATAGTAAGCGCTCGTTTTGTCCGTTCTTCGCCTAGAAATCGTTGCAACACTTTTTGAATATCGGAGATATAAGCGGTTCCTTTCCATACAAAAGCATTTTCGTGGTTGGTAATGTATTTGTCAATATCTACAAACATTTCGGCATAATTGCGTTCTCTGTAATTTCCTTTGAAGCTTACTGAAACGGCCAAATAACTCATGAAATTGTTTAATAAACTCCAAAAAACAGGATGTGGTATGTGTTCTAAATAATCCAGTCCAAAAAGTTGAAAAGGTTTTAAAAGTTCAATTCCCCAAGGTCCTTCCTGAATAAAAAGACTGATTGATTTTGTGATTCCAATAGCGTACGGAATTAGCAACGTGTAAAAACAGGTTAAAAACCCAAGAATAATTCCGGTTACCGCACCATATTTAGAGCCTCTTTTCCAGAATATGGCTCCAAAAAACGAAGGTGCCAGTTGTGCGATAACAACAAAGGAAACCAATCCGACGGAAACCAAAGAATAATCTAAAATGAAAATTCTATAGATGGCATACGCCAAAATGATAAGAGAAAAAATACCAATTTTTCTACTGTTTACAATACGTTTGCTATTCTTTTTTTGCGAAGAATTTTCCAAAGAACCAATGAAACCGTATGGAATCAATAAATTGTTGCTCAGCATAGTGGCGAGTGATATTGAGGATACAATAATCATCGAAATGGCTGCCGAAAAGCCACCTAGAAAAACCATAACAGTCAATACGTTATTATCAAAAAGCTGAGGAATCAGCAAGGAATACGTGTCTGAATTATGACCTTTGCCTTCAAAAAGGATATTTCCGCCCCAAGCGATTGGAAACACAAAAATGTTGAAAAGCAATAAATACAGCGGAAAAAGCCAGATGGCTGTTCGAATATGAGTCTCCTTATTGTTTTCGACAATCGCCGTGTGAAATTGTCTTGGTAAAAGGAATATAGCAAACATCGATAAAACACAAAGAAAAAACCAGTTGATTCCGTTTGTAATCCCGCCTATGGTGTTTTTTTTATCAAAATCTTTAAGGAGAGCCGCTTTTTGATAAATGTCATCAAATCCGTCAAAAACAAAATAGGTAACATAAATACCAACTATTAAAAAGAAAACTAACTTCAAGATGGATTCCATGGCTACGGCTGTTACTATACCGCGTCTTTTCTCGGAAGCATCTACATATTTTGTTCCATAATAAGATGCAAATAAAGCCAGCGCCATGCAAACATAAGTGGTAGTATCTGTAAAAATATTGTCACTGGATTGAGTTTTTGTTACCACATGAAAAGTTTCTGAAATTGATTTCAGCTGTAAAGAAATATAAGGCAAAATGCCAACAATGCAAATCATAGTTACCAATGCTCCCAGAAATCTACTGTTTCCGTATCGTAAAGAAATAAAATCTGCAATGCTGGAAATTTTATTTACTCTCGAAATTCGGATGATTCTTTTTAAGATAATCATCCAGGTAGGGATAATTAATATGGGCCCTAAATAAATGGGTAAATAACTCAAGCCGGATTCTGCAGCAACACCAATACTTCCGTAATACGTCCAGGCGGTACAATATACAGCTAGCGAAAAAGAATAGATGTAAGGATTATTTGTCCATTTAGAATGGCTTCTTTTTTCGGACCAATAGGCAATGTAAAAAAGAATCGACAAATAAAGCACCAATATTAATAAGAGTCCAATGCTATTCATAATATCTTTTTATGATTAGGTACGATATAGCAATTGAAAACAGCCATGCCGAGAAGATATAAATGTAAATGATTGGGAATCCAAAAAGTGGTTTTGAACTGTCGAATAACAGCAAGAGTGGCACGTTCAAAGCTAATAGCATTAGCATTGAAAGGATAACCAACTTTTGTTCATGTCTCTTTTTCATAAGAAAATGCAGTTTGCTTTGCAGCGGAATGTGCTTTGATTTTTTTAAGATTCTGTATTCGAATCTGTGTTTTTGATTTAAAAAATAACCAATCTCTGCAAAAACATGCAGAGATTGGTTTTTAGTAATGCATTTAATTAATCGTTTTTTTCATCGTAATCACCCATTAAGGCATAATACCCAAAGGTTCCTAA
>JBKJXQ010000066.1:0-3199 GCA_046716235.1 Chitinophagaceae bacterium | reverse complement strand
TGATAGCCCTGATAGTAATGTTAGTACCACTTCCAGAAATACCGCTGGTATTTACAATATTTACACCAGCTGCTTTTCCAGTCAATACCCTGGCTATATCACCTTCCGGACGTAATTCTAAATCTTTTTTTGTAACTACCGACACTGAATAACCCAATGCCTTTTTTTCTCTTTTAATACCCAAAGCGGTAATTACTACTTCGTTCAACGATTGACTTGAACTAAGCTGCAATGACACATCCAGGTTTTGCTCGTTACCGACAGCAATTTCCCTTGCTTCAAAGCCTACGCCACTTATAATTAACGTGGAATTGGGGGCTACATTAATTTTGAAAGATCCGTCGGCTGCAGCACTGGTACCAGTTCTTGCATTTTTCACCCTGATAGATGCGCCATTTACCGGAACTCCGTTTGCATCGGTAACCTTACCGGTTACTTCTCTTTGCTGGGCAAATAATGTACTACTAAACAGTAATAACATTCCTGCCAGCAGATAAAGCAGTTTTCTCATGTGTAGTTATGTTTTATTATTAATGAAATGTTAATGCACAAAATAGGAGAATTTTACGATTCAAAACGCTGCATGGTCAGTAAATTGATTTAAATCAATTTTTCCTCTTATCAATAAATAAATCCTTTGATACCTAAACTGAACCCTTAATAAATATTGATAGCCAGATATTTAAACAAAATTTTCCTATTAATCTCTGTAAAAGTGAGACTTGATTATAATTAAATATAAAAGGTAAAAATTATTTACAACCTTAAGAATTAGTTTCTATTTCTGCTTCCCAGATAGATCATAATATATTGTATAAGAGTAACAACGGCTGCCAATGCTGCAACAACATAAGTAGTGGCTGCCCATTTTAAAGCATCTTTCGCTTTGGGATATTCTGAGGGGCTGGTTACATTGGTGTTTTCAAGCCAGGCCAAAGCCCTTTTGCTTGCATCAAACTCAACAGGAAGTGTTACAAGTGTAAAGAATACAGTTACACTCATTATTATAATACCAATTAAAAGTATAGTTGGATTACTTGTACTGGCCAATACTACCATGCCTGCGAGTAAAACCCAGTTGACTAACATAGAACTGAACTTTACTGCCGGCACCAATTTACTTCTTAACATGAGCGGCCCATAAGCAGTTGCATGCTGCACAGCATGACCACACTCATGAGCGGCAACAGCGGCAGCGGAAATACTAGTTCCATTATAGACATCAGAACTCAGATTTACAGTTTTATCAGCCGGATTATAGTGGTCGGAAAGAAAGCCCGGAACAGAGGTTACTTTAACATCATAAATACCATTTTCCTGAAGCATTTTTTCGGCTATTTGTTTACCCGACATGCCGTTAGCCAGGGGTATTTTGCTGTATTTAGCAAACTTACTTTTAAGCACTGCCGAAACCAGGAAACTGATACCCAAAAACACCAGGGAAACGAGGAAAATTTCATTTGACATCATCATATTAAATTTTATTTTACAGCTTTTATTATCAAATATGTTACCATTTGGGCTTCACAAATTTTTTCAGCCGTTTTGTCATTAAAAATAAAAAGTTGGGCTTAAAAAACTATTCTATGATTATTAATAAGCTTTCCAAATTTTTATTTAAAGTGTTCATAATTAATTAATTATACAAACTATTTTATAATGTTTTTCTTAACTGCCAACCGCTCGTCACCAGCTTGAAGTTATTCACAGAAGAAAAAAAATATTTTGAAATGTGGGGCATATTTGTAACTTAGCTATAGAATTTAATGGGTTAGTAAGTAAGAGGGCTAGTCGAAAGACTGGCCCTTTTTACTTTTAATATAAATCCTGGAAATAATTTCAATAGTTTCCTTTTTTTTCATTTTTTTATTTGCTCCATCTTATTTTATTTCAAAATAATCAATCAATGTTTATCAGTCATTGTTCAAACATTTTAATAAACACAATCCAATCGTTTAATTTTAGTAAATGAGTAAAATAAAGACATCTTTTTTTTGTCAGCATTGCGGATATGAAAGTGTGAAATGGGTAGGGCAGTGTCCATCCTGCAATCAATGGAACACATTCGTTGAAGAACTAACACAAAAAGACAATTCCAAAAAAGATAATGACTGGAAAAATTACAATGAAGAAAAAAGAACTAATAAGACAATCTCGTTAAGTGAAATAAAAAGCAGTGAAGAAAAAAGATTGCCAACAGCTGATGCAGAATTGAACCGTGTGCTGGGTGGTGGTATTGTTCCCGGAAGTTTAGTATTAGTGGCCGGGGAACCTGGCATCGGCAAATCAACGTTGTTTTTACAAAATGGATTGTGGCTGAAAGGTGTTTCTGTTTTGTATGTAAGTGGCGAAGAAAGTGAACAGCAAATAAAAATGAGGGCTGACAGATTAGGATTAAAAAATGATAACTTCTATTTATTAACTGAAACATCTACACAAACTATTTTCCAGGAAATAAAAAAGCTGAAGCCACAATTAATAATTGTTGATTCTATACAAACATTACACACTTCTTTTATCGATTCATCACCGGGCAGCGTATCTCAAATAAGAGAATGTGCAGCCGAGTTTCAACGATTTGCCAAAGAAACAAACACTCCTGTTTTTCTCATTGGTCATATAACAAAAGATGGAAGCATTGCCGGGCCAAAAATCCTGGAACACATGGTGGACACGGTTTTGCAGTTCGAAGGTGACCGTCATTATGCCTATAGAATTTTAAGAACATTAAAGAATCGTTTTGGCAGTACTGCCGAATTAGGCATCTACGAAATGACAGATGAAGGCATGAGAGGTGTGCTTAATCCAAGTGAAATATTAATCACCCAAAAAGAAGACCAGCTAAGCGGCATTGCCATTGCTGCTACTATTGAAGGCATGAGGCCGCTATTAGTTGAAGTACAGGCATTGGTTACTCAATCGGTTTATGGAACACCGCAACGAACCGTCAGTGGTTTTGATTTGCGTCGTTTGCAATTATTATTAGCGGTATTAGAAAAAAGAGGCGGCTTTCATTTTGGAATGAAAGATGTGTTTCTGAATATTGCCGGTGGTATAAAAGTAGAAGACCCTTCGATTGACCTCGCTGTTCTTTGTGCTTTGCTTTCTTCTTATGAAGATGTACCGCTACCACAACATATTTGTTTTGCGGGGGAAGTAGGACTAAGCGGAGAGATAAGAGCTGTTAACCGCATTGACC
>JBKJXQ010000065.1:0-7035 GCA_046716235.1 Chitinophagaceae bacterium | reverse complement strand
TAAAAGCATCGCTCATCAAAAAGTACCACATCATCACTTTGCCATATTCCAGGTTAAAGGGGCTTTTACCACCACTCCACCATTTAGTCTGATGCATTGTTGCTTGTGTAGACATAAATAAAAAATTCCAAATTATTAAATCACAAATTTCAACTTGTTCTTCTTATCCACCAACGATTATAAAAAATACCAATAAATATATCCAGAGTAAATCAACAAAATGCCAGTAAATAGCAGCTACTTCCACCGGCACAGCACTGTACAATTTTGTCTTCCCGATAAACGCTTTAATAAACATAACAATTAATGTAATTATTCCACCTACCACATGCACAGCATGTAAGCCAAATATTACATACAAAAACTGTCCGGCACCCGATCCGTTAAATGTTATTTTTTGTGACCACAGTGCATTAAATCCAAGCCATTGCAGAAAAACAAAAGCTACGCCTAATAAAAGAGTAACGCCAATCAATATTCTGTATTGGTTCATCTCCCGGTGCTTAAATGATCGTAAAGCCATCTGCAAGGTTATACTACTGATAATAATAGCAGCAGTAGATACCCAGAATACCTTTGGAATGGCTACCGGAATCCAGTTTACCTGGTTGCTCTTTACGATAAAAGCACTTGTCAGTCCGGCAAACATCATTACAATGCTGCCAATAGCCACCCACATCGTAAACTTGTGGGGGTGCATTTTTTGTTGTTGTTGATTACTCACAATATCCATCTCTTCTTTTAATTATACTTTACTTAATAATAACGCTAACATTACCACCGGCAAATACATATAACTTCCAAACATTACTTTTCTCGCTGAACCTACATCCATTTTTTTATAAAGTGCTACGCATCTTCCTGTCATAAACAAGTTGGCTATCCCTATCAACACCAAACTTATTATTCCCTGTGTATCATCATAACTGCACATTCCAACAAAGAAAGGAGCCAGCGTAACCGGAATTAATATCAGCGAATACAGTATTGTTTGCAGTGCTGTAAATTTTGTTGGCCCTTTATCTGCCGGCAATAATTTAAATCCTGCAGTTGTATAATCTTTGTGTGCCACCCAGGCAATAGCCCAAAAATGCGGGAACTGCCAAAAGAACTGAAACGCAAACAACACCCAACCGCCAATTGATAAATTGTTATCTCCTGCTGCCCAGCCAATCAAACAAGGCAAAGCCCCCGGCACCGCACCTACCAATACAGCAATTGAATTTACCTTCTTCAACGGCGTATAAATAAATGCGTACAGGAACAAACTAAATGCCGCCAAACCTGCTGCCAACCAGTTAAAATAATTACCAAGAATAAAAACTCCCAGTGTTCCGGTTATGATGGAAAAAATCCATCCTTCCGTTACACTCATCCGGCCTGATGCTACCGGACGTTTTGCAGTCCGCTTCATCAGTGCATCGGTATCCTTTTCAACTACCTGGTTAATGGCGTTCGCACTGCCAGTTACCAACATCCCACCTGCAAAGAGCAAGAATATCATTTTCCATATATCCACATAATTCTCCGAACCCTGTGTCAGTAAAAAACTAATAATACTACTGAACACCACCATGATACTCAGCGAAGGCTTCATTAACTGTAAGTAATCTTTAATCTTCTTCATGTCAGCCTTCACTTAAAAGAACATAAAATTTATACTCCCATCTTCTGTACTACTATCAACTTCGTTGCATCGCACTCTTGTACTTTCTGTTCTTTACGCAGCATTTGCAACGGCTCCGGCAATTTCAAATTTCATTTTCTGTTATTCTCTTCATTGTTGAACCCCTACAGGGTTCAAATACATTCATCATTATCATCTCTCCCGGTTTCACCCGGAGCTACTAACATTTTACCCCTACGGGGTAAGTAATTAAAATGCGTTTCAACAAAAAAAGAGCTTCCTGATTATAAACACTCTAACTCATAACTCACAACTTTCTTAATGCTTACTCTCGTTTTCACCAATGGGTTCTGTCTGCGGAATAAACTCTCTACCGTCTTTTGCATAATCATAAGCCCAGCGATGAACTTCAGGAATTTCTCCTTCCCAGTTACCATGCCCCGGACGAAGTGGTGTTGTCCACTCCAATGTATTAGCTCCCCATGGATTTGGGTTGGTTACTTTTCTTCCTTTAAAAATTGAATAGAAGAAATTAAATACAAACATCAGCTGCACTGCAAAAACAATAATAGATACAATAGTGATCATTTTATCCAGCTCAGGAAATCCGTTGAAGGATGTCCATCCTCTTTTATCTAAATATCGACGGGGAATACCTGCAAGACCCTGGTAATGCATTGGCCAGAAAATAAGATAAGCTCCTATCATAGTTACCCAGAAATGGATATAACCTAATGTACTATTGAGGTAGCGACCAAACATTTTAGGGAACCAGTGATAAATACCGGCAAACATTCCAAACATAGAGGCAACACCCATTACTATATGGAAGTGTGCCACTACAAACATGGTATCATGCAGATGAATATCAATGGTAGAATTTCCCAGGAAGATGCCTGTTAAACCACCTGATATAAATAAACTTACAAATCCAATGGCAAATAAAGTAGCCGGAGTAAACCGGATATTACCTCTCCACAACGTGGTAAGCCAGTTAAATACTTTTATAGCCGAGGGTACTGCAATCAATAAGGTAAGCAATACGAATATCGAACCAAGAAAAGGATTTAATCCCGTAACAAACATGTGATGCGCCCAAACAAGAAAGGCCAGAATAGTAATAGCGAATAAAGAACCCAGCATTGCCATATAACCAAAAATTGGTTTGCGGCTGTTCACCGATAATATTTCTGACACCATTCCCATGGCTGGTAATAAGATGATATAAACTTCAGGATGCCCAAGGAACCAGAATAAATGCTGGAATAAAATAGCACTACCACCTTCGTTTGGTAATATTTCACCATTCACCACTATATCACTCAGGAAGAAACTTGTACCCAGATTTCTATCAAATAATAAAAGGATAGCCCCGGAAAGTAATACGGGGAAAGAAAGTACTCCAAGAACAGCAGTAAAGAATAATGCCCAGATAGTTAATGGCATCCTGGTCATACTCATTCCTTTTGTCCGAAGGTTTAATATAGTAGAGATATAATTTAATCCACCCAATAATGATGATACAATAAACAAGGCCATACTTACCAACCATAAATCCATACCCAGTTTAGAACCGGATGAAGCCTGGCCTAATGCACTGAGTGGCGGATAAACTGTCCATCCACCAGAGGCGGGACCTGTGGAAATAAATAATGATGATATCATCACAATACTGGCCATAAAGAAGAACCAGTAGGAAAGCATATTTAAAAATGGCGATGCCATATCCCTTGCACCAATCTGCAATGGAATTAAAAAGTTGGCAAAGGTTCCACTAAGGCCGGCTGTTAATACAAAGAATACCAGCACTGTTCCGTGCATGGTAATTAATGCATAATAAAATTCAGGCTGTATCTGTCCGCCCTTCGCCCAATGACCAAAAAATGTTTCCAGGATGGGAAAAGACTGGTCCGGATAACCTAACTGTAAGCGGAAGAGTACAGAAAACAATCCTCCTATAATAGCCCATATAATACCGGTGATCAAAAACTGTTTGGCAATAGTTTTATGATCCATACTGAAAACGTATTTGGAGATAAACGTTTCCTTATGATGACCATGTCCATGATGATCATCATGATGCACTATAGCAGGCCCTGTTGCTACTCCGGAATGTACATTCATTGCTTCGCTCATATTCTTTCTATTTTGTGCCCCATTCCCTTAGGGGATTCGAAAATCATATTATATAATCGACGTTTGGGTTTAACGACGCTTATTTTCCAATCAATACAGCCGCAACAGTTTTTGCACTGTCAGCTTTGGGTGCCGAAGGATCTTTGTCGGGATTGGCTACCAAATATTGTGGTTTCTTTTTCGCCATCCATACATCAAATTCTTCCTGGGTTTCAACCACTATAACACCTCTCATACTCCAGTGACCTTTACCACACATCTGGTCGCAGGATATTTCATATACAAAATCCGGGTTGTTTGTTTTTTCCTTCATTTGTTTTGTTGTGTACGTTGGAGTAAACCACATGGTGGTTGGTGTGCCCGGCACTGCATCCATCTTCATACGGAAATGGGCTAATCCCACATCATGTATTACATCTTTGGACCCAATAATAAGTTTTACAGGTTTGTTTACCACCAGGTGCATTTCCTGTTCCATCCAAACGTCATCATGATTTGCAGGATCATCCCATAACTGTCCAATGGGATTATTTTGGGCGGCATTAATATTTTTAAAATATTTTTTGCCTAAAATTTTATCATTACCCGGATAGCGGAATTCCCAACCGAATTGCTTGCCGGTTACTTCAACAATCATAGCATTTTTAGGTGCATCACCAGTTATTTTAAACCAATAAAATAAACCAAATCCCACGAGGATAGTTAGAGCTATGGCAGGAATTACAGTCCAGATTAATTCTAATTTATTATTATGCGGATAGTAATATGCTTTTCTTGTATCAGACTCCTGGTATTTAAACGAAAACCAGAATAATGCTATCTGTGTAATTAAAAATACAACACCTGTAAGTCCGATAGTTATATAGAGCATCCTGTCAATCAGCACACCATGGTCTGAGGCCGGTTCCCCTAGAATTTTTCCACTCAGTTTTACATTACAATAATATACACCGATAAGCCCCAAAATCAGGAATGCCAGCAACATAAAAGCATTTACCTTATTCGTTTGCTTACGGACCTTTTCTTCGCCCCGCAATACGGCTACATACTCACTGGCTTTGGCAATCTGAAAAGTGATCAGAAAACCCAATCCTAAAATAGCAACGATGAAAAATGTTTGCATAAATTATCAGCAATTAAATTCAATTAAAAATTTTAACAACTCCACCTCTACTTACACTGCCCAAACTAACGCAACTTCAAACTATCAAACATCAACCTTACATTGTTAAGTATGATGTATTATACTTTCTTTTAAAAACGGATGGTTCTTTGCCAGCAATGGAGCTTTAGCCAATGCTCTGCCGGTAACGAACATTATTAATCCTACAAAACCTAATGCCACTCCAAAATCATATATTAACATCGGTACTTTATCTTTAGATACCGCTGGAAATACCATCTGGAAAAAATCCAGCCAATGACCGAATATTATAAGCAATGCCATAAACGTAATGGTGGTATAATTCCTTTTTGCCCCCCTTCTCATTAATATTAACAACGGAGCGAGGAAATTGATTACAAACATCAGCCAAAATATTCCACTATATATTCCTGCCGCTCTTGGCTTGAAATAAGTGGTTTCTTCGGGAATGTTGGCATACCAGATAAGCATAAACTGTGAGAACCAGAGGTATGTCCAGAATATGGAGAAGGCAAACATAAATTTACCAATATCATGCAAGTGTTCTTCATTAGTATATTCCAGGTAACCGGCATTCTTAAGGAACACCACAAATAAACATATAAGTGCCATACCGGCTACAAAAGTACTGGCAAATGTGTACCAGCTGTACATGGTGCTGTACCAGTGTGCATCAATACTCATTAACCACAACCAGGGAATAGAAGACATTACAGTTAAAGCAAAAACAATCATAAACAAGGCTGCCCAGATGGTATTATTCCAAACATATTTTTTAGCCTCTTCTCTTGATGCTAATGGCTTGTCATCAAGGCTGCGTGAAAGTTGACGAATCTTCCATCCCAGCAGCGACCAAAGACCAACTGTAAGTACGGTTACAACGGCAAAGAAACTTTTATTTAAAAATCCTTTTTTGTAATTGAGAACCGGATCATGTTTTACATGTTCTGTATCTGTCCAATGAAAAATAGTATGGTTGCTGCCAAAAGCAATGGATAACAAAATAACAACTGCAATTGCACCTATAACTGGTACTACTGCAGATATGGCTTCCGGCACCCGGCGAAAAGCCATTTGCCAACCGCCCCACGCCAATGTGGTAGCACAAATAAAGAACATAGAGGCGTTTACCACCAATAAGAAGTAAACGCTGTTTTGCAGTAAGCTTGCCCAAAATCTTGCATCTCTCAAATGTTTTTCCTCCTCTGTACCACTGCCTCCGTGAGTACTTATATACAATGCTGCAATAGCAATAATACCAAGCAGCATCAGTGCTATAGATATGGTGTTATATCTTTTTGGTATTACAAAATTTTCTCTTATTGACATCAGTGTTCTTTTATGAAATTCCAAAATATAAATTCCAAATCCTCCAATTACTGAGGGTTAGTTTACTTTTTAGCTGTCGTATCCTTTACAGGCATTGGTGCCATTGTACTATCTTTTGCACCGCCGCCCTGCTTTGATTTAACATACGCAATAACTTCCCAACGTTGTTTTGTGTCCATTTGAGAGGCATAACTTCCCATTGAATTTTTTCCATAGGTAACTGAATGAAACATGGTTCCTTCAGTCATCTTTTCATATACCGCATCACCTACCAATGTGGCAGGTTTATTAGGAAAAGGACCATCACCGTTTTTCCATAAAGGTCCATTACCATCCAGTTTGGTTCCATGACAGATACCACAATTAACCAGGTACAATCTTTCTGCTTCTTTCATATCCACACTATCAGCATTCAAAGGGTTTTTTACCGTTGAGGATTGTGCATATCCCAAAGAATCATTTTTTAATGTATAAGCAAACATATCTCCACGGGCCACTGTTCCGGGTACTGGCATAGAAACATAATGCACTCCTTCTTTATCGAGTGCTTCTGTTGAAGCATACGTTTCATAAGCCCGGCTGTATGACATATCCGGCATATACACACGGTTGGGGGTACCCTTGGTGTTGTTGCAGCTTATCATCACTGCTATGATCATCACGCAACTTGTTATAACCGAAATTTTTTTCATCCGCTGTTGATTATATAATTATTAATGAGCCGCTTCTTCCTTTTTTTCAAGCCGTTTAGTGTTTTTATCATACCGCCCCAGCCACCAACCTGTTTCTTTATATTGTA
>JBKJXQ010000064.1:0-2740 GCA_046716235.1 Chitinophagaceae bacterium | reverse complement strand
AAATAACTCACCAGGATTTTCAAATCATTTAGTAGAAACTTCCATAAAAGTATTCCTATCATCAGGATGCATTGTAATGTAATATGTTTTGCCTACCAGATTATTTTCTATATGTGAAAAATTTTTGGCATAGTACTCATTAACATAAGAGTACGTTCCATCCATACTGGTGGTAATTGCATAAAACAAAACAGATTTATCTAATAATGCCTTAGTTTCTTCAAAATAATCCATAAATTATTTTTTAATGTTTATCAAATATACCTATTTCATGTAATTAATATCAAACTATTTGTAATTTAAAAGCTACTAAACATAAAAGTAATTATGCATTTTTTTAATTTATAAAAAAATAGAATTAAAAAACATTATTTTTTTGTAGCGTAATAGCTATTTTTTAACATAAATCTACATAAAAAACTATAAAGCTTTAGCCTTTCTTGATAAAACTAAAAAAAATATCAAATCATATTTGAACTTCAACTAAAAAACAAACTATAAATAAAGATCTAAAATGCTTATTTTTTATAAATTTCACAAATGAATCCGTCACATCGAATTATATCAGATAAAACATTCCATAAAATGGTAAGCATTACTCTTGAAAATAACCAAACTCAAACTCCTCAATTTTTACTATAATAAACGACTACAATTTATTAAATTTAAATTTCTGCCCGCCAATGGCAGCCTCATACATAAGCCCACCCTTCTGCATAGTAAACACCATAACGCCATCCGTATATTTTACGTTTGCTGATGCACCTGCCGTTACGGCTACTGCAGAAGCTTGTGCAGAAAACTCGAAGCGACTATTTTTAAAGCGCTCCAAATCGTTTTTTGACTCAAAAAATATCACTTCACGATATGCTTGACCCCCTGCCTGGAATCCTATACTCACTTGTGATAATTTTGCCATACCAACCAGCTTGTTCTGTTCATAAACGACACCATTACCAGCCGCACCCCCAATACCAAATCCTCCCTTACCTACATTGGGAAATATAGCATAGCCATATGCTTTCTCAAAAATTCCTTTCATGAGACCATCACTCTTTACGAACTCTGACTTTGCTGTTTGGCTGTCAGCAATAATTTTATTTTTTTTAACAGAAGACTGTCCAAAAACAGGTGCCATATTCAACACACAAGCCATAATTAGTACCCAAATAATATTTAAATTTTTCATCCTAATATGTATTTAATTATTAAATAATTTCTTTACTCAAAGATAAAAAAAATATTACACAATAATAAAAACTACATGATTATCAATGTTATACGTTTTTTTTAATTGATTTATTATGGATAAGAAGATGTATTTTATATTGTGAAATTAATGGTGGTAACAATGGAAAAACACGAATAAGAACAAAAATAAAATCCTTTTTTAATATCCTTTTTTCTACCTTTGAAATAAACAATAACATCCGAATACCCTATTATTCATGATTACAAAAGCTACGCATACAGATGTTTCCTTATTAAATATTTTAATAAACTCAGCCTATCGTGGTGAATCCTCTAAAAAAGGATGGACCACCGAAGCCAATCTGTTAGAAGGAGTTCGAACTACTGAACTAGAACTGACCGAAACTCTTGTTGCCCCTAAAAACACTATCCTAAAATTTACCAAGAATGAACACATTGTAGGTTGTGTACTGTTGATAGAAAAAGAGAATCAATTGTATTTAGGGATGCTTACAGTTTGCCCAGAATTGCAGAATAGTGGCATTGGCAAAAAATTATTAGAACAGGCTGAAATTCATGCTTCAATATTGGGCTTATCTAAAATTGTAATGACTGTCATATCTGTTCGGGAAGAATTAATCGCATGGTACAAACGTAATGGCTATACAGATACCGGGATAAGAGAACCCTTCCCAACAAGCAACGTTCATATTCCTATTACAGAACAACCCTTAGAATTTATTGTATTAGAAAAAAGTATTGGATCGTTTTTAAGAATTTAATTTTGATGAATTTGAGAAAAATAGCTATCTTTAATAGTTTTTTATTTCAAAAATAAAACGAGTAAAATTACAATCAATTCAATCAATTTTAAATCAAAATAAAATGGCAGCCAATCCCAAAACACTTGTTGTAAAAGATTTAAAAGAGAAATCAATTCTTGTATCCAGAACATTCACTGCTCCACTTGATAAAGTTTGGCGTGCCTACACTGAAAGTGAGTTATTGGAACAATGGTGGGCGCCGAAACCTTGGAAAGCCGAAACCAAAATAATGAATTTTTCGGTTGGTAATTATTGGCTATACGCTATGGTGGGGCCTGATAATGAAAAACATTGGGGGCGAATGGATTATACAGCTATAACACCACGAATAAGTTTTGAAATTAAAGACAGCTTTTGTGATGAAGACGGAAATATCAACCCTTCCCTACCTGTTTCTTCAGGAACTATTGCTTTTACTAAAACAGAATCTGGTACTTTAGTAGAATTCAAGATGTTTTATTCTAATGAAAAAGAGATTGAAACCATGATTGAAATGGGCTTCGAACAGGGCATAACTGCTTGTTTAGAGCAATTAGAAACGTTATTTCAAGAAAATAAAATCTAACGATTTCCAAAATTTCTATCCGTTTTCGGGTGGTTTGCGTAAGGGATTGCGGCAGCATCCTTTATTTTTTTCTTTAAAAAATAAAGATCGAGCCAAAAGCCCGCCCCCAAAGTTCCTGTTACGGGAATGCAAATGGGAATTTTATGCTTTGGGGTTACGC
>JBKJXQ010000063.1:0-2732 GCA_046716235.1 Chitinophagaceae bacterium | reverse complement strand
ATTGGAGAGTACAACCTTGCTTTATCAGGATCTTTGAAAAAAAGGGTGAACTTTTATGTAAGCGGAAATCATTTTCAAAACAAAGGACCTGTAATTGATAATTCTTTTTCACGTACAGGTTTTAGGCTTAATACAGATACTAAAATTGGCCGGTTCACTTTCGGGCAAAATGTTTTGTTCAGCTGGACTAAAGAAGACCCTATTGCATCAACAGGTGTTGGTGTAAACCCATTTGTTGATATGATTACAATGCCCCCGGTAGTAGCTTTGCAGGGTATCCGTTACCAGAGTCCCGAAAATCCTGAAGGATGGGGAATTGGGTTGAATAATGCATATCTCAGTACTCTTACTGCAAACGTTCCTGCACTTCAATCGTTAGACCAGTTTGAGCAAAAGAATTTCAAGATCCGGGGAAATGCATTCTTAGATTTCAAGATAATGGATGGTTTGGTATACCGTTTCAACTTTGGCCTGGAAAAGTCAAATGATAAAGGTGCAGGTACCCGCCGCCCCGGTACAGTGCGCCAGGGAACGCCTTCTCCTAACAACAATAAATTATCTACATTCAGTAGCGAAGGAAAGTTTGAGTCCAAGCTTTTTGAGCATACAGTAAACTACGATAAAACCTTTGGTAACCATAAGGTAGCTGCTGTGGTCGGATTCAGTAATCAAACGTTTGACCATCCTGTTTTTCGCTTCACAACTATTCAAGGTAACCCTACATCCTCAGACCCCTATACTAACCGGTGGAATAACATAGGGTTGTTAGGAAGAGTAAACTATACTTACAGCGATAAATATTTAACAAGTTTTACTTTTCGCAGAGATGGCAGCTCACTTTTTAGCAAAAATAACCGCTGGGGCAATTTCCCTTCGGCTTCAGCAGCATGGCGTATTTCTAAAGAAAAATTCTGGAATATAAAAGCTGTGAATGAGTTGAAATTGCGTGCCTCTTATGGTAGTTTGGGTAACTCAGAGTTCTTACAGCCCTGGTTGTATTATGCACAGATCAATCCTTTTCCCCGTGCCGTTTTTGGTCCTGGAGAAGCAGAACAGATTGGCCAGATTGTAACACGTCTGGCAAATAGTGATCTCCGCTGGGAGCGGAAGAAGACAACCAACTTTGGTCTTGAAGCTTCGTTGTTGAAAAGCCTCTTTACTATTTCTGCTGATTATTTTATCGCCAAAACTGAAGATGTTTTGGTTGACTTGCCCATAAGCCTCACAACTGGTAATGCAGGGGGAAACCCGGCAGTAAATGCAGCCTCTCTTCAAAATAAAGGGTTTGAATTATCGCTTAATGTTCGTCCTCCTTCAGGTAAAAACTTTCGCTGGGACGCTACATTAAACTTCACCAGTATTCGCAACAAAGTGATTGCCTTTGGGAATGCTACAACAAAATACACACAGTTAGGCGATGCCCGTACCCAGTTAGGTCGTTCTATCGGGGAGTGGTATGTTTTAAAAATGGCGGGTATTTTCCAAAGCCAGGCTGAGATTGATGCACACAAAGGAAAAAACGGGCAGATACTTCAACCATGGTCCAAACCAGGTGATATCCGGTATATTGATATCGACGATGACGGTGTAATTGATTTGGATAAAGACCGTTACTATGCCGGTAGCCCCTGGGCTGATTTTGAAACAGGGCTTCAATTGAATGCTTCCTACAAAAACATCAGCATCAACATGCAGTGGTATGCGGTATCAGGCAACAAATTGTATAACCGCCCCCGTTACAATGTTGACCGCATGGATCAAAACACCAACTTCAGAAGGGGTGCAACTTATTGGACGACACAAACCCCGGGTAACGACTGGCCCCGTGCTGCCATAGGTGCACCAGATAAGGGCATACAGTATAATGTGTTGCCGCAGAGTGACCGTTGGCTGGAAAATGGCAGCTACCTGCGCCTGCGCAATCTGGAGATTGCATATACTTTTAGTAAAAATGCATTAAAGCGGATCGGTTTTAAAAGCAGCCGGATTTTTATCAGTGGCCAAAACCTTCTGACTTTTACCAAATATGAAGGCCTTGATCCGGATATTGCCGGCGTAAATATTTTTGAGCGGGGCCTCGACAATGGCCAGTACCCTGCCTTAAGAATTTTATCTGTCGGAATCAATTTTGGTTTTTAATTAATTAATTCAATCTACAGACATGAATACACTCATAAAATATTGTCTTGCAGCCACCCTGGCCGTATCGGCCTTTTCCTGCAAAAAATCACTCGATTTAGATATTGAAAATCCGAATCGTATTGATGAATCCAACTTCTGGAAAACCAGCAAAGACGCCGTTGAGGGCATCAATGCTGTGTACGGAAATTTCTACCGCAACGGTTCTCCCTACTCTCGTTGGCTACCATATTACATGGATGTAAGGTCAGATGACGGGTACTCTACCAGTCCCTGGAATGAACTTAGAAGTATTAGTGGCCTGAATATTACACAATACAGTTTTGAAGTGAATTATGATACCTGGTGGCACCATTACAGAGGAGTTTACCGTGCTAACCAGGTGTTGGCATATGTTCCGGCCATCGCTATGGATGATGCATTAAAGACCCGTATTCTCGGCGAAGCAAAATTCTTGCGGGCTGTTTATTATTACAACCTGCTAAGCATTTGGGGAAACATTCCTTTGATTTTAGAACCATCCCTTCCTGCCGATAAACCATCGCAGGCAACACCCGAAGAGGTATGGGCACAAATAGAGAAAGACCTTACAG
>JBKJXQ010000062.1:0-3507 GCA_046716235.1 Chitinophagaceae bacterium | reverse complement strand
CAGTTATACGTCGTATTGGTGCATCGAGATAATCAAAACCCTCTTTTTGAATTCTGTAAGTGATTTCTGATGAAATGGAAGCAAAAGGCCATTGTTCTTCTACTATAACAAGGCGGTTGGTCTTTTTCACACTTTCCAAAATAGTCATCCAATCTAATGGTCGGATGGTGCGAAGATCAATCACTTCTGCACTGATATCTTCTTTTTCAAGTTCTGCGGCAGCACCCATTGCTACTTTCACCATTTTATTAAAAGAAACAATGGTAACATCACGACCGGTTTTTTTTACATCCGCTTTGCCTAATTCAATATAATATTCTTCCGCAGGTATTTCCATCTTATCCCCATACATCTGCTCACTTTCCATAAACATTACCGGATCTTCCTCATACCGGATAGCTTGTTTTAAAAGTCCTTTCGCATCATATCCGTTACTGGGAGAAACCACTTTGATACCCGGTATATTAGCATACATTGCTTCAAAAGCGGTAGAATGTTGTGCTCCCAATTGGCCTGCAGAACCATTGCCACCTCTAAAAACAATAGGGCAAGAAACCTGTCCACCACTCATTGCCAACATTTTAGAAGCAGTATTGAGAATTTGGTCTAAAGCCAATACGGCAAAATTCCAGGTCATATATTCCACTATTGGGCGAAGACCATTTTGAGCAGAACCAACGGCTACGGCCGTAAAACCAAGTTCAGAAATAGGCGTATCAATTACTCGTTTCGGGCCAAACTCTGCGAGCATCCCCTGGCTTACTTTATAAGCTCCGTTATATTCTGCTACCTCTTCTCCCATCAGGTAAACTCTGTCATCTCTTCTCATTTCCTCATTCATCGCTTCACGAAGAGCATCACGAAATGCAATTATTCTTGCCATTTGATACAAATATTTTTATGAAAAAACTGTCCGCTTATTTTCGCATAAAGCGAAATTTTTGGAGGTGAGCAAAAATAAGTTACGGGGTGGATAAAACCTAAAAATGAAACAGAAGGCCTTTTAGTGATATCCTGATAATAATAACAGCCTATCTGATGTAGTTAAAAAAACCGGTTTAGTAATCAATAAGCTTCAGGTAAATTCCTTTAATTCCCGCATATAATCATATTGTAAATCATCATGCAATGTGGAAAGTACAGCATGTATTTTTTTTAATTGCCCGAGGTAAAGATTATTTATAACGGTGTTTTGTGATATAGGTATTCCGGATTTTTTTAAAGTGCTGCAGAAATGCAGCCGGAGTTCAATCTCAGTTTCCTTTACACCGCTATACCGGCAATATTTATTAATAAGGCGCACAATTTTCCGGAGACTTTTTTTAGCAAAGTATAAATGCGATTGATTAATTGTTGTAAATTCTTCATCAATCTCTTTTTTCAGGCCGGTAACATAACCTTGCTCATCATGGGCTTCAAATAAAAGATACGTAAGCAGTTCTTTATTTTCTTTTTTGAATTTGCCAAGACGCAGGCATAAATCTACAAGGTCTGCTGGTTTGTTGGTTGAAAGTTCTTGTTTTATTTCATGAATGGTTGCGGCTTTCATCCGGCTAAAATAATTGAAAAATTATAGCTGCCACCAAATTAACCCGCATGCTGAATATTAGGAAGGGAAACAGGTTTTGTTTACTTTCAATAGGATGAAAATACTCTCGTTATATTGTATGTCCTTTCTATATGTGGCGGCCGGATTTTTTCATTTTGTAAGGCCACATTTTTATATGAAAATAATGCCGCCATGGTTACCCTTGCATTCGCAGCTGGTGTTTACAAGCGGTATTATTGAAATAATTTTAGGAATATTTCTGATACCAACTGCCACAAGAACAATGGCAGACTGGGTAATCATTGCTTTATTGATTGCTGTATTTCCGGCCAATATTCAGATGGCCATTAATTATTGGAATAAGCCTGGATTTTATTACTGGATTTCCATTCTCCGTTTACCGCTTCAGTTTGTGCTGATATGGTGGGCATGGCAGTACACAAAATAAGTAGCCGATTATTTCTTACTTCATCAGTAAAATTTTTCCTCCACCAATAGTCATCCGGTAATATTTACCATCATCAACCAACAGTGCTTCTGAATGGCCTTTAGCATGATGTACGTCGGTATTGATTAGTTTACCCTTATGCCATATTGTTATGGTATCGGCTACAACGGTGTGACCGGTGGCTATATGCTTTACATCAAATTTTTCAAGAGTACTGTCTATCTGACCCCTAGAGGCTAACGTGGTGGCTTTATAATAACCCCTGTACCAGAATGGGCCAAGATCGCCATAAATGATATTTAATTTTGGATCATTGTAATTATAAGTAGTATCCGCATAATAAGGCCGGGCTATCTCATTCAATTTTGAAAGTGAAATATCCATATTATTTATTTCTCCGGATATACCTGCATGCATATATAAAATATTGCCAACTTTTTCCACAATATTTTTAGTTCTGAGCCATCTGCCTATTTCAGAATTTTCTCCATACAGCCCACCCATATAATTTTCATTTAACAGCAATGCATTTTGTACATACTTAGGATGTAAATAACGAAGATCCCCGCTTAGATTCATTATTTCATGGTTACCCAATACATAATGCACATAACCACCAGCCACTTTTGCTTTTTCTTCTAACGAATATATAAGCCACAAAACTTCAGTAACCTGATCGCCACGATCAAAAAAATCGCCGGTCAGCACAAGATGTCCGTTGCCAAAAGTCCAGTTGTAATTTGTATCAATAACTCCTGCTGATTGCAATAATTTTCTAAAGGCACCGAAATTACCTTCAATATCAGAAATAATTAATTGCTTACCGGCTTTTTTATATTCACTTTTCTCTGCTTCTAAATTATTTTTTAATTGCACAGAAAATGTTTTACCAGGTTCATCCGTAGCTACCGTCAATGACAAACCAGCTTTTTCAGCCATACTTACACTATCAATTTTTACTGTCTTAACCCCGTTTTCTTCAAAAACATTTTTGATAAATACTTTGTCATTTTTATAGAGAACATAAGGCCCGTCATAAGGAGCATTTGTCATAATGAAAGATTTTGACCCCGATTGATTACGAACTTCCGGAATTATTAATCCAAGCAATAACAAAGGGCAAAAAGCAAAAGTGATTTTTTTCATCTACTTATTTTTATTATTTATTAATGACCCGCAATTATTGATGGCTTTTCATCCCACTTTTAGCCAACTTCTTTTCCCGGGCATTTCAAATAGTCAACCTTTAGAACATTACTGACAGATAGACAATAACTATACCAACAGAGGTTGCTTTTGCCTGTTTTAAAATTAGGGATATTTTTGCTAAATACTATTTACCGGATCAGCTTCCATTGGGCTGCTGTCATCTCAAACTTTATTTCACCTTTCCCATGTACGCCTGTTTCAATCCACCCTGCTTTTCTATAAAATTGTTCGGCACGGGTGCCGGGGCCTGTACCCAGCCATTTAGCTGTACTGGTTTGGGTAAAATACCAGTTGAGCATAT
>JBKJXQ010000061.1:0-3973 GCA_046716235.1 Chitinophagaceae bacterium | reverse complement strand
GCTGAATATATTATGAGCCAGATTATGGATTCAATCGAACAAAGTAAAAAATACATGATGATGGGTAAGCATCATTGGCAAACCAGTGATAAGTGATGCCCATTCTTTATATAGGAATTTCTTTCCGACTTACTGACTGCCCATCTTCAATTAACAAACAAAGCTTTCAACTCAGTAGCATCATCCGGTTTTAATTTTCCTCCGAGTATTAATCTTAATTGTCTTCTTCTTAATGCGCCATCAAATAGTTTTTGCTCTTCATCCGTTTCGGCAATTAATTGGGGAACCGGGCGGGGCTTACGGTTGGGATCAAGTGCTACAAAAGTGTAATAGGCTTCATTACTTTTATATTTGTATTGTTGGGTCAGGTCTTCGCCCCACACATTCATGTGTACTTCCATAGAAGAATTAAACGACCTGGTAACCTTAGCTTCAATATGAACAACGTTTCCCAGTTTAATTGGATTTTCAAATGAAATATTATCTACTGATGCAGTAACCACCGGTGCATTACAATGTTTTTGGGCCGCCATTGCAGCAGCTATATCCATCCAGTACATCAAACGGCCACCCATCAGGTTACCAAATACATTGGTATCGTTGGGTAATACTAATTCAGTCATTATTACCAGGCTCTGCATTGCTTTCTTTGAATCCATTCTTATTATTTGAACAAAGATAAGCAACGGCCAATTGCTATCAGGCTCGTAATAATTGAACTAATTTTTTTTCATTCTTTTGAATATAGGGTTTGCATTTTTTCCAAAAGCTAAAGAAAGAATTATAAAAACCGGTTACTTCGGGAAAAAGCCAATCTCTTTCATCTTTTATTCCCGGAAAGTGATTAGTGGCAGGGTGTTCTTTTGAATATACAGCAGGTAGTTTTTGTAAACCGGGAATTTCATTTATTTCACCTGAAAACATTTGTAATCCTTCAATATTTTTTGAAAGATCAACTATAAAGTTGATTACTTTTTCACTTACTGGAAATTGTTTAAAATGCGAAGGTTCCAATAATAATATCCGGTTAGCTTTATCATTCTGTCTCCATAACGGGTCAAGATTGTAGGATGTATAAATATGCAGCGGAAGAGTATTATCGATCTCAGGTATTATTTTTTCGGGTAATGGAGTTATTAATTTTAAAGACTTTGTACCAGTTAATCCAGCCGGTATTTCCATTGAAGTTAGTTCTTCATAGCTTTTATCTAAAAAAGTTTGTTGCTGTTTGCTACCTGTATATTTATTAATATTTTCCTGGTTGCAAAAATATTGTTTGGAGGAAAAACTTCCGGCTACCCATTGCCAGCTGCAAATATTACTGGCAATATCGCCATCCAGCAAATGATAATACATCCATTGCGCAGGCATTTGCCAATCGGATTTAGCAATATTGCAGGCAACACTGGCTGTATACATTCGTAAATGGTTATGCATATAACCAGTTTCCTGTAAATTTTGAATTCCCTTATCAATAGCTTCAATTCCTGTATTGGATTCAATCAGCGAGGTTGGTATTAAGCGATGTTTAATGCCGGTATAACGATGTCGTATATCATCCAGCATATCATCTTCAAGGTGCTGCCAGATGCGTTGAAAATATTCACGCCACGACAATTCCTGTATAAATTTTTCCGATTCAATTTCAGTATAGCCCTTTGCCAATATACTATTCAATAATTGCTTTATAGAAATAACACCTCTTGAAATATATGGAGAGAGATAAGTTACATCACCGGTAATATAGTTTCTTGTTTGACCGTATTTGACAGGATCAATTTTGTCAATACGCTTTAAAATTTCATTATAATTTGTCGGAAAATTCATACTATTCTTTTTTATAGTAAATAACAAAATCAATGAAAGATGGTTGTATATATGAAGAAGGATTATTTTTTGTGGCAAGATTTAAATGTTTTTATGAAGAAAGCTTTAACAGAACACCAGCTCGACCGTATTATTGAAATGGCATGGGAGGATAGAACCCCATTTGAAGCGATTAAATTTCAATTTGAACTGTCTGAAAAAGAGGTGATTCAAATAATGCGTCACAAAATGAAGAGGAGTAGTTTCCTGATGTGGCGTAAAAGAATGAACGGAAAAACTACCAAGCATCAATCATTGCGAAGCAATGAAGTAACCCGTTTTAAATGCAGCCGCCAAAGGGCTATTTCAGTAAACAAAATAAGTAAACGGTAGCATTATAATTTATTCCGGTTCATCCGGCATTTATCGCTGCAATATTTTACTTCAGCCCAAACTTTTTCCCATTTCTTCCGCCAGCTAAAGGGTCTGTTGCAGACAATACATATTTTTTGTGGTAAATGAGCTTTACCGCCCCATGGGTCAGGTTTCTTTTGTTTCATTATCCAGCTTTTTCAAAAAATGATTTGCATTTTTTAAATGCGTACTTTTCTTTTCATCAGTCATTTTATCAAAGCTGTGTACCAGCATACCTAATCTTGGATTTTTTAAAAAGAAATCCCTGTGTACATTCATAAACCGCCAGAAAAGCCCATCCCAGGTTTGTTGCCAGTCGCCCTTCTCCCAATCACCCATTTTTAGCAAGTAATTACTTCCGCTTATATATGGTTTGGTTGTCATTAGCCCGCCATCGGCAAACTGTGTCATACCATACACATTTGGTACCATCACCCAATCATAACTGTCCACATACATTTCCATAAACCAGCGATAAACTTCATCAGGGTCAAATTCACAGAGTAACATAAAATTTCCCAACACCATTAATCTTTCAATATGGTGTGAATAGGCAGTCGCCAATATTTTTTTAATAACTATATCAACCGGATGAATACCTGTATTGCCCGTCCAAAAACTTTCAGGAATTTTTCGGGTAAAACCCCAATAGTTTTTTGTTCGTTGTTTACTTCCTTCTCTTTCATAGACGATACGGATAAACTCCCTCCAGCCGGTAATTTGCCTGATAAAACCTTCGAGAGAATTTAATGGTATGTCATATCCGATGGCCGTATCCAACGCTTTGTCTATAATTTGCTGTGGATTTAACAATCCAATATTCAGCATGGGGGTAAATACGGAATGGTAAAGAAAATGTTCCTTACTCACCATAGCATCCTCATAAATGCCAAACTTGCTAAAGCGATGTTGAAAAAAATCATCCAGCCATTGTTCTGCATCTTCAAAATTAACAGGGTAAATAAATTTTTCTATGCTTCCATAGTTGGCAGAAAAATTTTTTGAAACATATTCTTTTGCTTCCTTTACCCATTTATTTTCTTTTGGAAAATTTAATGCGGGAACTGTTTCATTCTTTGGAAACTTCAACCTGTTTTCAGTATCGAATGTCCATTTTCCTCCGATGGGTTTATTATTTTCTTCTATTAGAAGTTTTCGTTGCTTTCGTTGGGCGATATAAAAATCTGTTTGGAAATACGTTTTCCTGTTAGAAAAGTAATCATCTGTTTCTTCCAACTTGTTAAGAAAGTTGGGAGTAGAGTATTTGATAATCTTGATCTTATATTTTAAACAAGCAGCAACCAATCTGTTCTCCAGCCAGTTGTCTACTGTATCGGTATAATGAATTTCAGTAATTGATTTTTTTGAAATGTATTTAATCAGTAATCGTATGTCACTGATTTTATTAGTAGAGTCAATATACTCAGTTTTAATCTTTCTCTTTTGCAACCTGTCTTCATAACATTTCATAGAAGCACGGTGAAGCAATAACTTTTGCTGATGAAAATTATATTGACGGAAGTAAAGCCATTCTTCAATTAACCAAACTTCCCGGCTCTTATCAATAGCAGGATGTTCTTTATAAAGCTGGTGTGGAAATACAAGTGTAATGACAGACATGAAAAATTAATTAAACAATTTTTCCGCTTTATTGTTTAATAATAAAATAAAAAAATGGAATCTGTTAAGGGTAAAAATATTTTGATTACAGGGGCATCCGGTGGCATTGGTTCAGCGACAGCCCGATTATTAT
>JBKJXQ010000060.1:0-4935 GCA_046716235.1 Chitinophagaceae bacterium | reverse complement strand
AACGGTTGCAGGGTGTGTCTTTTCAAACTACTAACCGGCTTTCTAAAAACGTTACTTCAAAAACATTGGCCAGCGCTTCTGTAGCAAAAGGAAAATTTACCCGGAATATTATTGATGCACTGGAAGGAAACCAGGGACCATACCGGCTAAGGGGTGCCAACAATGAATTTTTCTTTATTGTTTTGGCTAATACGGAAAGGGTTTTTATTGACGGTCAGTTACTGCAGCGGGGGGAAGATCAGGATTATATTATCAATTATAATTCTGCGGAAATCACCTTTACTCCAAGAAGAATGATTACCAAAGATAGCCGGATACAGGTGGAGTTTGAGTATGCAGATAGAAATTTTTTGAATGCAAATCTTTATCTGTCACAACAATTTGACATTAATAAAAACTTAAAAATAAATTTAGGTGTATTCAATAACAGCGATGCAAAAAATTCGGCAATTAACCAGGTGTTAGATCCAAAACAAAAACAGTTTTTAGCAGATATAGGTGATAGTATTCAACTGGCATTATACCCTGCAGCTGTATTGGATACATTTAGTACGGGTAAAATATTATATGAAAAGATATACATGGGTATTGATTCGTTTTATAAATATTCTATTGATCCGGCATTAGCAAAATATAATTTATCATTTGTTGATGTAAAGCAGGGCAATGGAGATTATATACCGGATTTTAACGGCGCTAATGGAAAAGTATATCGATATGTTGCTCCCATTGCCGGTATAAAGCAAGGGAATTATGCACCTGTACAAATTTTAGTAACTCCAAAAAAACAACAAATAGTTAACCTGGGTATTGAATATGCAATCGATAAAAATACTTTATTAAAAACTGAAATTGCTACGAGCAGTACTGATGTCAATACTTTTTCTTCAAAAGATGGCGGTGATGACAGGGGATTTGCAGGTAAATTTCAATTGTATAATGAAAAAATATTTTCCTCTGTCAAAAGATTGCAATTAAGTACTGCCTTGGATTATGAATATGTACAACGGAAATTCAAACCGCTGGAAAGATTACGGGGTATTGAATTTACCAGGGACTGGGGATTGCCACTAATGGCTGTGCCAGTATCTGTTGACGAAAATATTATTAAAGCTACTATAGCATTAAAAGATAAAAACAGCCATTCACTTTCGTACCAGTTTATCAATTATAATCGTAGCGATAAATACAATGGTTTTCAAAATTCCATTCTACATATAGCCAATTTTAAAGGCTGGCAGATCAATAACCAATTTGTAATAACTAATTTTTCCACACAGTTTAATAAGGGTTTCTTTTTGAGGCCGGTTCTTGATATAGGTAAACAGTTTAAAAAAATTGATAATTGGAAAATCGGTTTTCGTTATGCACTGGAAGAAAATAATACCCGGTTAAAAACTAACAACATATTATTGCCGCTAAGTTTTTCATTTGACAATTATGCTGTTTATTTTAAATCAGATGAAAAGAAAAAAAATCGCAATACCATTACTTTTTTTACCCGATCTGATAAATATCCGGTAGGGAAAGATTTTATTAAAGGCGATCGTAGTTTAAACTTAAACCTTCAGACTGAACTATTGGCCAATCCGAAACGACAGTTTTACCTGAACACTACTTTTAGAAAATTAAAAGTATATAATACGTTCGTTTCAAAACAAAAAGAAGATGAAACAATTTTAGGCCGTGCAGAATATGTAATGAATGAGTGGAAAGGTTTGCTTACGGGCAATATGTTATATGAAACCGGGGCGGGGCAGGAGCAACGAAGGGATTTTGTTTATTTTGAAGTACCCGCCGGTACCGGACAATATGCATGGATTGATTATAATACCGATGGGGTACAGCAGTTAAATGAATTTGAGTTAGCTGCATTTCCTGACCAGGCAAAATATATCCGGCTATTTACTCCCACCAACGATTTTATAAAAGCAAATTTTGTCACCTTTAACTATAGCTTGAATATTAACCCAAAATCCCTGCTAAATTCTGCTGATATAAAAGGGATGAAAAAATTCCTTTCTGCTATTAACCTGGTCACTTCTCTGCAAACCAGTAAGAAATCTATTGCTGAGGGAAGTTTTGAATTTAATCCGTTTAAATATGCGGTGAATGATACCGCATTGGTAACATTAAATACCACTTTGCTTAATACACTTTCTTTTAACCGGTTTAGCAGTGTATGGGGTTTTGATCTTACTAATATCCGCAATAATGCCAAATCATTACTTACGTATGGTTATGAAAGCAGAAAATTGAATAACTGGCGTATTAAGTGGCGGTGGAATGTTAATAGAAATATTTTATTATCCATGAATGGGAGTAAATCAGCAAATAGTTTACTTACTCCTCAATTTGCCAATCGTAATTATCAACTGTCTATCTACAGCGCAGAGCCTTTTATTACCTATATTAAAGGAACTTCTTTCAGGTTGGTGAGTAGTTATAAATATGAGAGTAAGAAAAATTTGCCGCTCTATGGGGGAGAAAAGTCGACATCAAATTCTTTGAATTTAGAATCCAAATATAATATTTTGCAAAGCAGCTCTATTACAGGAAAGTTTACATTTAATAATATCAATTATAAATTCCCGGCTAATACAACAGTTAGCTATATTATGCTGGATGGACTTTTGCCTGGTAAGAATTTTCTATGGTCATTGGGCTTTTCCAAACGGTTATTGAATAATATTGAACTTAATTTTCAGTATGATGGCCGTAAAGCAGGTACTTCAAAAACAGTACATTTAGGAAAAGCAGCGATAACGGCTTTGTTTTAAAACTACTTTCAGCTAATTTGAAAATTAATATTTACACATTAAATCTGAAATGCATTACATCCCCATCTTTTACCAAATATTCTTTTCCTTCAATACGCAGTTTACCAACTTCACGGCAGGCAGCTTCCGAACCGTAGTGAACAAAATCATCATAACCGATTACTTCAGCTTTAATAAATCCTTTTTCAAAATCAGTATGAATAACACCGGCAGCTTGTGGTGCTTTCCATCCCTGGTGTATTGTCCATGCCCTTACTTCCTGTACACCGGCGGTAAAATATGTATAAAGATTTAATAATTTATACGCAGAGTGAATCAACCGGTCCAAGGCAGGTTCAGTCATTTTATATTCATCCATGAATAATTGTTTGTCATCAGCATTGTCCATTTCGGCAATCTGTGCTTCAATATTATTGTTCATGATAATCACTTCAGCCTTTTCATTCTTCACAGCTTCTTTTAAAGCATCAGAGAATTTATTACCGGTATGCATAGATGGTTCATCTACATTGGCAACATATAAAACCGGTTTATCAGTTAATAAGCAAAGATCAGCGACAATTATTTTTTCTTCTTTGTCCAGGTTCAGTTCCCGAATACTTTTTCCTTTTTCCAGATGTTCTTTACACCTGATTAATATTTCCAGTTCAATCTTATACTTTGGTTCAAGTTTTAATTGCTTTTCTGTTTTTTGAATTTTCTTTTCTACACTATCAAGATCTTTCAGTTGTAGTTCGGTGTCAATAATTTCTTTATCACTTACCGGGTTTATGGCTCCTTCATCCCGCAAAATATTTTCATCTTCAAAACAGCGGATAACATGGATGATGGCATCCACTTCCCGGATATTACCCAGAAATTTATTGCCTAATCCTTCGCCTTTACTGGCTCCTCTCACCAATCCGGCTATGTCAACAATTTCAATTTGTGTAGGGACAGTGCGATTAGGAACTACCAATTCGGCCAGTTTATTTATCCTCGGGTCTGGTACATCAACCAGCCCCACATTAGGGTCGATGGTACAAAAACGGTAATTGCTTGCCTGTGCTTTTGCACTATTGCTAACTGCATTAAATAAAGTTGATTTTCCTACATTGGGTAATCCCACAATTCCAGCTTGTAACGCCATAAAAATGTTTATTGTTCTTTGATGATAATTTATGATAATTCCTTTGCAGGACTTAAATTTTAAGGTCGGCAAAGATAAGTGAAATCACTCTTTACCGGGTTTACAAATGCTTTACTTAAACTTCTTAACTTCAGACCATAAACTTCAACACTTTATGGCATTAAGCAGAATATGGTCAGCCTTTATTATTGTTGCTTTATTGGTAGCAGGTATAAAAATGGTAAGTGGCGATGAAAAAATATTTTCCCGGATGGTGGTGGGTAAATCGTCAGATAAATACGACAGTGTGTATTATTTTGCTACCGGTACACCGCTTTCAATGCAACTTTCTCCGAAGTACGCTGATTTTTTGAAAGAATATGGCTATTATAAAGTTGATTCGATTAATAAAGCCTCGGTATTATTAACTGATAACCTGGCTGGTGATTCAGTTAATTATATTCAGCAGGTTAATCCTGCTATTAAAACGTTTACCTACGTTTCAGTACAAAAAAAACTTGTACGAAAGGTGGATGGTATAATTGAAACTGCAAAAAATGCAGTAGTCGATATTATTATTCCATTAATAGGTATACTTGCTCTTTTTATGGGATTTTTAAGTATTGCTGAAAAAGCAGGAGGAGTGAGGTTGTTATCAAAAATAATATGGCCATTCTTTTCTAAAATTTTCCCTGACATCCCTAAAGGTCATCCGGCAACCGGACACATGATGATGAATTTTTCTGCTAACTTATTAAATCTTGACAATGCCGCTACACCATTTGGTTTAAAAGCAATGGAAAGCTTGCAGGAGTTAAATCCCAATAAAGCAGTAGCCTCTAATTCGCAGATAATGTTTCTTGCCCTTCATGCCTCTGGTCTTACACTTATTCCTGTCACTATTATAGCTTACAGGTCGGGGTTGGGTGCACAAAATCCAACCGATATTTTTATTCCCTGTATGATTGCCACATTCGTTGCTACAATGGCAGCTATGTTTATTGTATCACTCAGGCAAAAAATAAATTTGCTTCAGCCGGTAATATT
>JBKJXQ010000059.1:0-2702 GCA_046716235.1 Chitinophagaceae bacterium | reverse complement strand
CAACGGATGGTGGAACAGAATTTATGCAGATGATTTTGATAAAGATGGTGATTTAGATTTTATTGTTGGTAATCGAGGCTTAAATACACAGGTTAAGGTTTCCAAAGAGCAACCTTGTACTATGTATTACAAAGATTTTGATAGTAACGGTTCGATAGATGGCATTATGTGTTACTATATTCAAGGCAAAAGTTATCCGGCACTAAGCCGGGATGAAATGGTAGAACAACTGCCTATTTTGAGAAAGAAATTTAATGACTATGCATCTTATTCTACTGCGACCATTAATGATTTATTTTCTGCTAATGAACTTTCAACTGCAAAAAAATTAGTTGCTAATAATATGACTACCTGTTATATTGAAAACAAGGGAAATGGAAAATTTGAAATCAGGGAATTGCCACTACAGGCACAATTTTCTCCGGTTTATGCTATTAGTTCTCTTGATGTAAATAAAGATGGTAATCCGGATTTGTTATTAGGAGGTAATTTTGAAAAAACCAGGGTTTCTATTGGAAAATTCGATGCTAATCACGGCATGTTATTTCTCGGAGATGGCAAAGGAAATTTTAAATATGTTACACAAACAGAATCCGGGTTTTCTGTAAAAGGTGATGTAAGAGATATGCAACTACTGAAAATAAAAGGGAAAACAACGGTACTATTTTCTATAAGTAATAAGCCTGTGTTAAGCTATAGGTTGCAATAGTTTTTGTTTATTTAATCGAGTTACATTTTCTATAACGGGGACTTGTTTTTTTTATTGCAATAGCTGAAGCGTTCGTAAGATTTGAGGAGGCGATAGTCAGTAGTAGCCCGGGTGTAGCATATATTATCATACTATTAAAATGTTGAATTCAAATTATATTGACTTGCGTAAATAGTTATTGCGGTAGAAGGGGTTATATAAAAATAAATTTATGAAACGAGTCCTCTCATTTTTAGCAGGTTTATTTCTCTGCACAGCACTTATTGCTCAAACCTATATCGCTTCTACAGAAAATTTAAAAGCAAGGCAGCAATTCAGAGATGATAAGTTTGGCCTGTTCATACATTGGGGGCCATTTAGTATTCCGGGTGATGGGGAATGGGTGATGAATAACAAAAACATCAAGGTTAAAAATTATAGGCGATTGATGGATTTTTTTAATCCAATTGAATTCAACGCAGAACAGTGGGTAAATATGGCTAAAAATGCGGGCATGAAATATATCACTTTGATAACCCGCCACCACGATGGTTTTAGCATGTGGGATACAAAGTATTCCGACTTCAACATTATGCATTCTCCTTATAAAAAAGATATTGTAAAACTCATGGCAGATGAATGTCATAAACAGGGCATCAAATTATTTCTCTATTATTCCTTACTTGATTGGAGTAGGGAAGATTATCCGCATCAAACCGGTAAAACGGGCCATGGTACGGGAAGAACGGTTAAAGGTGATTATGTCAGCTATCTGCAATTCATGAAAAACCAACTAACCGAATTATTAACGAACTACGGTAAGATTGGCGGCATTTGGTTTGATGGGCATTGGGATCAAACGCAACCGGAAGGTGCTGCAGATCGTACTTCCAGAATAGATTGGAAATACGATGAAATTTATAGCCTTATCCATCGCCTGCAACCACAGGCGTTGATCGGCAATAATCACCACCTGAGTCCTTTTGCAGGAGAAGATTTCCAAATGTTTGAGAAAGATCTTCCCGGTGAAAATAAATCAGGATTAAGTTTTCAGGAAGCGTCTCAAAAATTGCCTGTTGAAACCTGTGAGACTATGAATGATTCCTGGGGTTTTAATCTTACTGATAATAACTATAAATCGGTTAAACAATTAATTCATTATCTGGTAAAAGCTGCGGGACGAGATGTTAATTTTCTATTGAATGTGGGCCCTATGCCCAATGGGAAAATACAATCTGAGTTTACAGATACGCTAAAGTTAATCGGAACCTGGTTACAGGCAAATGGGGAAACGATCTATGCTACAAGGGGTAATATTTATCCACCGCAGGATTGGGGAGTTGTTACCGTGAAAAACAAAATCATGTATGTACATATATTACAATCATCCCGTCAACATTCATATATTTTTATGCCAGGGTTTAAAACGAAAATAATTTCAGCTTCGCTTAGGGCCGATAAAAAAAATATCAGGTTCAGGCAAATGCCCGAAGGAACTTTTATTTACCTTGATGGGATAAGCCAGGATGATATCGATACGATTATTCAATTGAATGTTGAGTAAACGATTGATTTGATTAATTTTTATTAGTATTTAAAACACAACTCATAATAATATACCATGCGAATAAAATACCTCCTTTTTTTACAGATGATGCTGCTATGTGCAATTTGCCAATCACAAAAAAATAATGTGTCAGTTCTCGCTTATTATACCGGCGGTGACGATGTCGACAGGTTTGCTATTGAAAAACTTACACATTTAATATTCAGCTTTTGCCACCTGAAAGGAAATGAATTGAATGTTGATAATGCAAGAGATACGGCAATGATAAAACGACTTGTTGCTCTTAAGAAAAGATCCCCCAATTTAAAAATTATGCTTGCTTTGGGCGGCTGGGGCGGTTGTGCAACCTGTTCAGATGTATTTTCAACAAAAACCGGCCGCAGAGAATTTGCACGGTCAGTAAAAGAGATTAATAATTATTTTGGAACAGATGGTCTTGACCTGGAC
>JBKJXQ010000058.1:0-5504 GCA_046716235.1 Chitinophagaceae bacterium | reverse complement strand
CCGTATGGGTATAGCACCAAGCCGTCCCGCAGCCCGCCAGTTGGTAAGTCATAAGCATATTGAAGTAAATGGTAATGTACTGAATGTACCATCTTACCAAATGAAAGCCGGTGATGTAATTACCATTAAAGAAGGCAGCAGAACCAGGACTTCTATTACCAGTGTTATCCGTGCAAAGAACCCAAAATTCAGCTGGCTGGATTGGAGTGAAACTGAAATGAAAGGTACTTTCCTTACTTATCCTGAAAGGGAAAGTGTTCCTGAAAATATAAAGGAGCAATTGATTGTGGAATTGTACAGTAAGTAATGTGAATCGTGAGGCGTGAGTTGTGAATAACACACGGAATTCAAGATCCACTAACGATTGACGATTCACGACTAAATAAAAAATCTATCAACTTTAAAAATTAAATATGGCCATTTTAAATTTCCAGAAGCCCGATAAAATCATTTTACAGAAAGCAAGTGATTTTGAAGCTCAGTTTGAGTTTCGTCCGTTGGAACCCGGATATGGTGTTACCATTGGTAATGCACTACGTCGTGTATTGCTGAATTCACTGGAAGGCTATGCTATTGTGGGAGTAAAGATTGAAGGTGTTGACCATGAGTTTGCCACCATGAAAGGTATCAGTGAAGATGTAGTAGAAATTTTCCTGAACCTGAAGCAGATCCGTTTCAAAAAGATAGTTGACCATGAAGTGGCCAGCGAAAAAATAATGTTGTCTATCAGGAACAAAACCGAGTTTACTGCCGGTATGATTGGTGAGGCAACTCATTCTTACCAGATAATGAATCCTGATTTGCTTATCTGCACATTGGACTCTTCTGCAAGAATGGATGTGGAACTGACTATCGGTAAAGGCCGTGGTTATGTACCTGCAGAAGATAATAAACCGAAAGATGCACCACTGGGTTATATTCCTATTGATTCTATTTTCACTCCTATCAAGAATGTAAAATATACAATTGAAAATACCCGGGTAGAACAACGTACAGACTTTGAAAAACTGATCATGGAGGTTTCTACTGATGGAACTATTCACCCGGAAGAAGCAGTGAAACAAGCTTCAAGGATTTTAATTCAGCATTTGATGATCATCACTGATGAGAACATCACTTTCGATAATAAAGAAGAAAAGAAAGAAGACCTGGTAGACGAACAAACTTTACAATTGCGTAAAGTATTAAAGACTCCATTAGAAGACCTTGATCTTTCCGTTCGTGCCTTTAATTGTTTGAAAGCTGCTAAGATTAATTCATTGAGTGAGCTGGTTCAATACGAGCAGGAAGACCTGATGAAGTTTCGCAACTTTGGTCAGAAATCATTAGCTGAAATTGAGCAGGTGTTACTTGAAAGAGGATTAAGCTTTGGAATGGATTTACCGAAATTGGGTATTGATTTAAGTGAATTTTAATTGATTTGAAAATTTGGTGATGTGTTGATTTGAAGAGGATGCGTCGTTTACCAAATGATTATTATCAATCACAAATATTTAAGTAGGCTATAATTCCTGACACGGTATAGCCGAATTTTTTAACCAGGTTTAATTAGGTGCAATTTTCAAATTGCCTCATTTTTAAATCTTCAAATTAAACAGTCATGCGTCACGGAGATAAAGTAAAAAATTTAGGTAGAAAAAAAGCACACAGAGATGCGTTGCTCAGCAACCTGGCCTGCCAGTTAATTCAATACAAGAGTATTGTAACTACTACTGCTAAAGCAAAAGCATTGAGAGTATATGTTGAGCCTTTAATAACTAAAGGAAAAGAGAATACTACACACCAGCGTCGGGTAGTATTCAGTTACCTGCAGGATAAAGAAGCTATAAAAGAATTATTTGGAACGGTGGCAGACAAAGTAGGTGGCCGCCCCGGTGGTTATACCCGCATCATAAAATTAGGTGCCCGTGTAGGTGATAATGCAGAGACGGCGATGATTAAGCTGGTTGATTTCAACGAGATTTATGGTAAGGGTAAAGGCGAAGTAAAAACTACAGCTAAGAAAACCCGTCGTGCCGGTAGTACTAAGAAAAATTTTGAAAGTGAAGTGAAGCCACAAGCCGCCCCTAAAAAGGTAAAAGATGACTTAAAGAAAATTGAAGGCATTGGAGAAAAAGCAGAGATAGCTTTGAATGCTTCAGGAATTAATTCTTATACAGATTTGGCTAAATCTTCCTCAGAAGAACTTAAAACATTGTTGGATATGAGCGAAGGCCAATTTAATGCAGTTGATACCACTACCTGGCCTGAACAGGCAGTAATGGCCGCCGCAGGAAAATGGGATGAATTGAAGGAATGGCAGGATAAACTTATTGGTGGCCGGGAAGCATAAACGGAAAATCTGAACTTATTGCGGGTTGCTGAAAAGCAACCCTTTTTTTATGTCAATAATAATTTACGATAATTGTACTAACAGGAGTTAATCTAAAAATAAAGTATTTTCAAGTTCTGTTTGCTGCTTATCATATCCCTCATCATTTCAATAATAATAACTAATGGTTCATTCGTCTAACAGGGCATTGCAGCAGTTTCGCAATGAAGTAGGAATTAAATTCCAACTTTACAACAGTCTCTTCACTTCACTTCCTTTTCACCGGATTGAAAAGACTGGAATACTCCTGTCTTTGCTTTCTAATAATTGCGAGGAAGGGTATAAAAAGAAATTAAGTCCCGTTCATATCATAGAAGATTTTTTTAACAGGCATACCTCCTATAACAAAGAAAATGACAGGAATGATTTGTTGTTCCGCTTTGTTCAATATGTAGAAAGACAGGTAGTATTATTTGATGCACTGGAAGATGCTGCTTTCAGAAATGTAAATGACCTGAATGGTTTAGGGACACTTAAACACCTGGAATCAGAAATACTGCAAAGTGAAAAAGAAAAAGAATTGGCGGAAAAACTAAAAGATTTTTCTGTACGGCTTGTATTAACGGCACACCCTACACAATTTTATCCCGGTTCAGTGCTGGGTATTATTAATGATTTGTCAAAAGCATTCAACGATAATAACACTAGTTTGGTAAATACTTACCTGCAACAACTGGGGAAAACTGCTTTTTTTAAAAAGAAGAAACCAACCCCCTTTGATGAAGCAGTAAGCCTTGTATGGTACCTGGAGAATATTTTTTACCCGGCAGCCGGCCGAATTGTAGCTGCATTAAAAAATCAATTTCCTGATGCTGTAGATAAAAATAACCCGCTAATACGAATGGGTTTTTGGCCAGGTGGGGACAGAGATGGCAATCCGTTTGTAACCAGTGATATAACCTTACAGGTTGCAAATGCTTTACGTGGTGCTATCATCAAATGTTATTATCTCTAGGTACGGAGATTAAGACGAAGATTGACTTTTGAAGGGGTTGATGTGTTGTTGCAGGAACTGGAGAATAAACTATATAATAATTTGTTTATACCGGGATATAAAGCCAATCTCAGGAAAGATGAAATATTGCAGCCGTTATTATCGATTAAGGATATTATCATTCATCAGCACAATGGTTTGTTTTTACACATGGTGAATAACCTGATCAGTAAAATAGAAATATTCGGACTTTATTTTACTACGTTGGATATCCGGCAGGAAAGTAGTGTTCATGGAAAAGTACTGGAAATAATTGCTGCAAAGAACCTGGCTTTGGCTCCTGATTATGCAAGCCTTTCCGATGGAGAAAAGATATACCTGCTATCATCAATAGACAAAGTAGTGGACGCTGAAATGTTGGTTGAAGCGGTTCACAAAGACACTATACAATCAATTGCAGCTATTAAAACTATTCAGCAAAATAACGGACCAGAGGGTTGTAACCGGTATATCATCAGCCAGTGCAACAGTGCATTGAATGTAATGGAAGTGTATGGATTATTCTTACTGAGCGGATGGAAGAAAGAAGAAATGCCTATTGATATTGTTCCATTGTTCGAAACCATAGATGATTTACAGGATGCAGAAGAAATAATGAAAATATTATATACTGATCCGGTTTATAAAGAACATTTAAAAAGGCGGAGCAACAGGCAAACAATTATGCTTGGCTTCTCTGATGGTACAAAAGATGGCGGTTACCTGTTGGCCAACTGGAGTATTTATAAAGCCAAAGAGGCTCTTACCAAAATTTCAAGGGAACATGGAATCGATGTAATATTTTTTGATGGTCGTGGGGGTCCACCTTCGAGAGGTGGTGGTAAAACACATAAGTTTTATGCCTCTATGGGACATAATATTTCTAATAAAGAAATACAACTTACTGTGCAGGGACAAACAGTAAGTTCCAACTTTGGAACGATAGATGCAGCCCAATTTAATATTGAACAATTATTGAATGCTGGTATTTCCAATGAACTTTTCTCCGACAGGAATCAAACTTTTACAGAGAAAGAGGAGTTATTGCTGCAAGAATTATCAGCTGCAAGCTATACTTCTTACAAGCAATTAAAAGATCATCCTTACCTGGCAGATTATTTATTGCAGGTAAGTCCTTTACGGTTTTATAATGAAACAAATATTGGTAGCCGCCCGGCCAGGCGGGGAGCTGCTTCCGGCTTATCACTAAAAGATTTAAGGGCTGTGCCTTTTGCTGGTTCGTGGAGCCAGTTGAAACAAAATGTAACCGGTTTTTATGGTGTAGGATCTGCTTTGAAAGAAATGGAAAAGAAAGGTAAGTTGCTGGAGTTGCAAAAATTATATCATCAATCATTATTCTTTAAAACACTATTGGATAATTGTGAGATGGCCATGATGAAATCGTTCTTTCCATTAACAGCTTTTCTTGCTAACCATAAACAGTTTGGTGATATTTGGCAGATGATACATGATGAATATGAACTGACCCGAGAGTACCTGCGAAAGATTACAGGACAACAGGATTTGATGGCGGACTATCCCGTAGAACAATTATCCATCCAGATGCGGGAAAGAATTGTATTGCCTTTGCTGACGATACAGCAATATGCCATTACCAAAATAAGAGAACTGGATGAACAACTAATACAGGCACCGGCAATAAAGGAAACTTATGAGAAGTTAGCTATGCGTTGTTCGTTTGGGATTATTAATGCGGGAAGAAATTCGGCATAAAAAGTAAAATATTTTTTATTTTAGTTATGAATATTTTTCTTATTATACTTGGCTGGATAATTTTGTTGCTTTTTTTATCAAAGCTTCTAATTCAGGCATCTCTTGACAGGCGAAATAATTATAGTGTTAAATTTTCTTTTTACTCGATGTTCCAATGGGCATACTTTCTTTATGAAAAGGAAGTAGCCCCAGAAGACGAAAAGCTTAAAAAAATATGTAATAAAATTTATAAACTGACTTTACGGCTTTTTGTTTTGTGTTTAATAGCACTGCTTTTTTTTACTTTTCTTAATCCTCTGCTTTTTAAAAATTAAATAGCAATTAACAAGTATAAATAATTTGTACTATTTAAAGATTTCAAAATCTATTATTTTTGCGTCTCAATTTCTGACTATGAGTAAAGTAAAAGTTGGCCTGGTACAAATG
>JBKJXQ010000057.1:0-3193 GCA_046716235.1 Chitinophagaceae bacterium | reverse complement strand
CCCAATAATTACCTTCGGTATTTTCCAGTAGCAAAGTATTACCGGGTTGTTTTTTATCAGGTTTTGTTACGTAGGAGTAATTATAATATCCCTGTTTAAGATAAAGCGTTTTTTCATACTGTCCTTTCGCTTCATTAAAATCCATACGGGATGATTCGTCCTGTGCATAATTGGTCAACTCACCAAATACATACATACTTTTTCCTTCGTAAGGCCGGTTACCCGGCGGAATGAAAGTGAAATGTGTCCATGCATAATCGCTTTGCCAGAAAGGATTACTGTTGTCCCTGTTTTCAATTGTATAAATTCCATTGATATCACGGTAATAAACATATATCTGCTGACGCAGATCACCATCAGGTTTTATATACACATCTACCCTGCTGCTGGTATCACTATCTACAAGTTTTGTCATTCTATCACTCATCAGCCGCAGGCTTCGGAGATCTATCCACCGCCATTCTTTACCAGCGGGAAAAGTAGTATTCTCCTCATCGCTGTATTCATAATAATTACCACGGAAAATAGTTGGACGATCTATTACCGACGATGTTGTCCAGATATTATTCTGCACTACTACAACTTTTAAATCCTGCGGCGAAAAAGTAGTGATTTGCCCGGCAGCGGTGCTTACTGACACCTGCACCCGTTGATGGCTTCTGAAAAAATTACCATTATACGGCTGAAGTATTTGTGCTGCCACCGACGTTTTTGGATTTACGACCAGGAAACGTTTGGTAAAAGCCAATTTAGAAGTATCATCATTTATAAAAACTTTCAGCAGGTAATTTCCTCCTTTGGTTGGTCCTCCATTTCGTTCCGGAATAACAGCCTGGTAATGTGTGTACCTTGTTTGTACAATGGATGAATTGCGGTAATTAGTTATTCTGTTACTTTGAAAGCCACGGATATAGTCGAAAGGCTGCACATTAGCTGCTGTCCAATCGGCATTACACAATTGAAAACTGTAGTAATAATATTTTACATCCGCATCCATATCATCAAAATGAAGTTCCAGCTGTTCGTTACCAGCAAGTGTCATTACCGGGTAGCTATAAATATCTCCTGCTTTATACAATTTTACTGAACGGATATTTGACTTATATATATGATCGGGCAGTTGTGCATTGGCAGTCAGCACGGATATAAGAAAAAAGAAAGAAAGAAATTTTTTCATACAGTAATACAAATTGAAAGATAAATACATTGAAATGGATAAGTTCTATTTTTTGAGATTGCTAAACTATCTTTTAAAAAAAGTTATAAAAAGCATCATCTTATATTTTAACTACTCCCTCTTTAAACGATCAGCCAAATATTACAAAAATCAGGTAAAAAAAAGGAGAAATACTGGTAACGGGCTTATTTTTGATAAAAGACAAACAAATCAATTTGAAGGTTGCAGGCTTTATAGCAAACCGCATAGCATTTAATCAATCCAAAGGACCCGGCGGGCAAAAATCCTTTTCCAGGTTTATTATCCGCTTGTCTATCGTTGCCACCGTTATCAGTGTGGCAGTAATGATTGTTACCATTTCGCTTGCTAATGGATTTCAGCAAACGGTTAGCCAGAAAGTATTTAGCTTCTGGGGACATATCCGTGTACAGGAAAGACAACCCGATAAAAGCATCATCGCCGAAGAAACTCCCATCATTAAAAATGATACACTGGCAATAAATATCGGTAAAGATCCACAGGTAGAAAGTATTCATCCTTTTGCTACTAAATATGCCATTTTAAAAACAAAGGAAGAAATTGAAGGAGTGATGGTAAAGGGTTTTGACAGGACTTATAATCCTGTACACCTTCAGCAATATATAAAACAAGGCCGTTTTATTCAATTTAATGATAGCACTTACAGCCGGGAAATAATGATCTCCGCTTATACCGCAGAACAGTTGAAATTAAAAGTGAATGATAAAATATTAATTTACTTTATCCGTCCCGATAAAAACGAAACCGGAGAACAGGGAATGCCGAATGTGAGGCCTGATAAGCTAACAGTTGCCGGTATTTATAAAACAGGCATTGAAGAATATGATAAAACATTTGCAATCGGTGATATCAAACTCATTCAACGCCTCAACGATTGGAAGGAAGATGAAATTGGTGGTTATGAAATTTTTCTGAAAGACTATAAGAAGATTGATGAATCGGTGAAGAGTATATATGAAATGGATAATTTTCCAATAACCTGGAACACCATCAGTGTAAAAAATATTTCACCAAACATCTTCGACTGGCTGAATATGCAGGACGTAACCCGTAATGTGCTGATCGGGTTTATGATTATTGTTGCCGTTATTAATCTTATCACTTGTCTCATTATTCTTGTACTGGAACGGATACGTATGATTGGCATTTTAAAATCGCTGGGTGCTACCGACTGGACGGTCCAAAAAATATTTTTACGTCATTCAGTGCTAATCACCGTTACAGGTATTATTATCGGAGCTGTTGTTGCACTGGGCTTGCTTTGGTTGCAGCAAGCCACTGGATTTATCAAACTGAAAGAAGAAGCCTATTACATGAGTACTGCCGCTGTAGAAATTGTCTGGTGGCAGGTAGCAGCTATATGTTTGGGTACTTTATTTGTATGTTTTCTTGTACTGACAATACCTACACTGTTAGTAAAAAAGATACAACCGGTAAAAGCGATACAATTCAGGTAATTGATCTGAAATTATAAATGACCGGAGTGATGCATAAAATTTTATACCATCATATCAAATGCGAAAGTACAATACCCGCAGCCACTCCTGCATTTAATGATTCAGCTTTTCCTTTTTTGGGAATGGTAATTTTATCTGTATAATAATTTAATACTTCCTGGCTGATACCTTTGGATTCGTTTCCAAAAACAATAATACCCTCTTTTATTTTTGTTGTTTGCTGAATAGGTTTTCCATCCAATGTGGTGGCGTAAATTGCAATATCCTTTTGACCGCTTAGCCACTCTTCCAGTTGAGTGTACATCATCTTCACCCTTGCAATACTTCCCATGGTTGATTGTACTACTTTAGTATTGTACATATCAGCGCTATCATTACTGCAAATAATTTGTGCCACGCCAAACCAATCGGCAATACGGATAATTGTACCAAGGTTACCCGGATCCTGTATATCATCGAGTACAAGTGTGATTTTATTTTTAGAAATCATTTCGATTGGCCTATCGAATTGATGCAGGAC
>JBKJXQ010000056.1:0-2793 GCA_046716235.1 Chitinophagaceae bacterium | reverse complement strand
AGCAAGAGTTGGAGAACGCCTTACGGTATTCTTGCCAGATAGCAGTACCGTTATTTTAAATTCAGGCAGTGACGTGAGGTATTCCAGTGATTTTGGTAAAAAAAGAGAGATCTGGTTAGTTGGAGAAGCTTTTTTTAAAGTTAAACATCATGAAAATGCTCCTTTTATAGTGCACACAGAAGCTTTTGATATTAAAGTATTGGGAACCGAATTTAATGTCAATGGAAATTTTAATGATAAAACGGTTTCTCTTGAAAAAGGAAAGGTAAATGTATTGCTTAAAGAAAGTAATGGCGTAATCAACCTCTTGCCAAGTGAAGAACTGGTTTGGAATTCTAAGTCAAAAACAGTTACCAAAAGAAACTTTGATCTGAGCAAAATTTCAGCATGGAAAGACAACATTCTACTTTTAGATGATATAAGGCTTCAAGATGCATTGCTTAGTATCAATCAATTCTACGGTGTGAATTTTATCATAAAGGACAATGTTATTGCAAATCAGCGAATTAAAGGAGCTTTTAAAGATCAAGAAATTGATGAATTTATTACTTCATTAGAATTCATATCCAATGTGACCATAACTAAAACCATACCCAAAACTTATGAAATAACTAAGTATTATGAAAATTAATCAATTAAAAACAGGTATGAACGACTGTATTTCAGATGACTCTTTATTTCAGCAAATACAAAATGGTCAACATGAGGCAATGGAACAATTCTTCAATAGATATTACACCCGATTGTGTCGCTTTGGGCAAGGTTATGAATCAGATTATTGTCTTGTCGAGGAAAAAGTAGCTGATGTCTTTATTGAACTATGGAATAACAGGAATATCCTTGATAAAATTAGAAACCCTAAATCATATATATATGTAATAGTAAAAAATAATTTGAAAAAATCACAAAAATTTGAGCAGTTCCATCAACAAATTGATGCAACAAAAATTATTCATGCTATGAGTATACCCAGTATAGAGGTAGAGATAATTGACATGGAACAAAAGGAAATAAATAGGAATATAATTCGTGAAATATTAGATGTTATTCCCAGAAAATCTCGTGAGGTATTTGAACTCAGCAGGATCGATGGATTAAAATACAAAGAGATTTCTGAAATATTAGGTGTAACTCCTAAAACGGTTGAAAATCACATTACGCTTGCACTCAAACATATTAGTAAGGCTTTAAAATCGTATGACAAAGGGGAAATAATCAATACCATTTACTAATTATAGACAAAACCCGCTTCCTTAAGATTGGTTTAGACGTTAAAATTAAAAATAAACAATCATATAAAATGAAAAAAAAAATTATAGTAACCTTATCCTTGTTACTTCAGATAGGTGTTTGGACCAGTTATTCAAATACTCCAAAAACACTTGAAATCTTTGAAAATCCTTCTAAAAGCGGCACAATTAATTTAAACTTAAAAGATGCTTCAATAAAAAAAATATTTACTCTTATTGAACAGCAAATAGACAACAGATTTATTTACATGTCCGATAAAAATTTTCTTAAAAATAAAATATCGATAGCAGTCAATAATCAGAATTTAGATCAGGTTTTGGATGTTTTGAAGGAAAAGGGTAATCTTGATTTTAAGATTACTAAAAATGGAATTTTAGTAAAAGGGCTCAGCCCGATTCCTCAAAAAATAACTCAAAAAATCATTCAAAAAAAGAATCAAGTAACTCGAAAAATTACAGGAGTAGTTTTGGATGAGTCCAATTTGCGGATACCAGGGGCTTCTGTTTTTGTAGTAGGATCTACCATAGGAACTACAACTGATTTTGACGGGAAATTTATATTAAATGTTCCTGAAAATGCAACTATTTTGTCAGTTAGTTATATGGGATTTGAGACTAGAGAAATCAATATTGAAAATAAGACAGAAATTAAAGTAGTCCTAAATCAGAACGAAACATCTCTAAAAGAGGTAGTTGTAACCGCCCTAGGTATTAATCGTGAAGAAAAATCATTGGGATATGCTGCACAATCTTTAGGTGAAAATGCTGTAAAAGATGCCAAATCAAACAACTGGGTAAATTCTCTTTCTGGAAAAGTTGCTGGTCTAAATATACAGGGGTCTGGTGCAGGTCCAATGGGTTCTTCCAGAATAACGCTTCGTGGTGAGTCGTCACTTAATCTTGATAATAATCAAGCTTTAATAGTTTTAGACGGAGTTCCAGTCAGCAGTAAGATTACAGGTACCGGATTCTCTTCTCACCTGTCACAGGATAGCCCTGTTGATTTTGGTTCCACAATATCGGATATAAATCCCGAAGATATTGAAAAAGTTACGGTATTGAAAGGTGCTGGTGCAACTGCTTTATATGGAAGTAGAGCCGCTGGTGGTGCAATTATTATTACCACAAAGTCCGGCAAGACTAAAGATAAAGGAATGGGAGTGACAATTAGTAGTAATTTTAGTTTTGATCAAGTAAATCGTTGGCCAGATTACCAATTTGAATATGGTGAGGGACGAACAAATCAATACTATTCTTACTTAGATAGCGCTGATGGTCTAAATACAAGTACAAATGTAGGTGCAGGAAGGGCATGGGGACCAAAATTTGACGGACAGTCCTATTTTCAATATAATCCAAATGCTGCAGATGGTAAACCTACTGAACGTAGTCCGTGGGTAGCCAACAAAAATTACATTTCTGGGTTTTTCAGAACAGGTACTACACAATCAAATAGTATCGCATTAGAAGGCGGAAATGAGAAGGGGTCTACCCGATTATCGCTAACTCATCTTAAAAATGATTGGATTCTTCCCAATACAGG
>JBKJXQ010000055.1:0-4007 GCA_046716235.1 Chitinophagaceae bacterium | reverse complement strand
CCACAGTACCATCTGCTGATGTAATAACTATAGAAGAAGTTATTACCTCACCATTGGGATCATTATCATTGGTTATAACATTACCAGTAAAAACCGAACCAGACTTAACACTGAAAGCATCATCAATTGCTATGGGAGCACTATTGCAGATACCTGTACCATAAAGCGGAGATGCACTGGTATAAAGATCATCAAAAATCAATCTTGAATTACCATCTCCTGTACTACCGCCCAATTTCAAAACTATCTTTGCTACACCTGTAGAAACGGGAGAAAATGTTTGATTAAAATTTTGAACAGTTACAGGACTGTTTTTATCCATAGTAATAATAGACAAGGAAGTAAAGACATTGGAAGCATTTAAATAACCTACTTCAATGGTACGTGTAGCATTGCCATTGATCTTGCTGCTAACTTTATAATTAAAAGAAATCGTTAAACTGGTAGATGTAATATTTAAAGCAGGAGTTGTTATATCTCTTGTTGATGACCCGTTTGTAGGCGGATTAGTGTACATACTTCCGGTTCCTGTTATTACATCAGCAGCAGCTGTTGTAGAATAGATACCGGATAGTGTCCAGCAATTACCAGTAAGGCTTGCTTCAGTTCCGTCAAAATTCTGGCTATACTGTGCGTTAGAATTAGAAGTGGCCAAAGTGAAAAGTGCGGTTAAAAAGAGTACAAATGTTTTCATCGTTTTCGTTTTAGGGTTCAAGATTAAGTAGTACGGTTGTGTTCTTTTGAACTTACCCTTTAAGATTGCTATGAAAACCGAGTTGTGTGAAGTGAAACAGACCGGGAGGTATTATCCCTTTGTTGAGAGTAGTTTGTTTCATGGTCGGATTACGTTGCTTTCTTAGGATTAGTTCGATTCTGACACAAACATAATACGCAGTTTTTTTACTTGCAAGTTTTTCGAGGATTATTTCGCAAAAAATACCGTATTTTCTGTAGTATAAATACGATTACTTATGATAGTCAATGAAATATAAAATATATAAAATAAAAGTAGGGGGATTTTACTAATGAAAAAATAGGAAATAAACATTCCTATTTGAAAGTGTACTACTAATTCGAAACGACAAGACAAATTTTAATTCGATTTTTAAAGTACAGAAGAAATATATTACTTAATATAGATAGCGTTCAGAACAAGAAATAAGATAAACTATAAACATTGATGTAATTCAACGTAGTATAAATCACAGCACTTTATATAAAAATTAAACGGCACTTTTGGTGCCGTTTATTATAATTGAACCCTCATAAAAATAATTACATTTTTTCTTTCATTTTTTCTCCGTCCATCATACCTTTTTTCTTAAGGATAGTTCCATTTTCAGCAATCAGGGCTTTCATTTTCTCACCATCTTTATTAAGTTCCACTTCGTAAGCTGTTCTGTTTTTATCATTTTCTTTATCTACTGAAACAATGGTAAAGCCTGGAAAATTTGATTGAATGCTGCTATTAACTTTTGCAGGTAAGCCGGCAAAATCGGTAACAGGGGAAACCGTTCCTACCCAATTATTGTCACTATCATACCAGCTCCAGTAATCAGTATTATCCAAATTATATTTTACCATATAATCAGCTGTATCCATTGAAGGCCAGCCTGCCCATTCCCAATCAAATGTACTTACCGGCTCATATCGGGTCCACGTTACATTACTTACATTAGGATATTTTTTCTCAAAAGACATTTTTGTAGGTTCAGGGACAACTACTGTTGTAGTTACCGGAGCTGTCTCCTGCATCTTATTATCCATGGTAGTGGTAGTAGTACTAACATTATCTGTAGAATCTGCATCTTTTGTAGAACTTTCTCCACATGATGTGGCCAAAACAGCTAATGTTCCTATTAATAAAATTTTGGATGATCGCATAACTAAATGATTTGTGTTTAGAATTACCGGTTTACCGGCATTTACATGATTTACCATTAAATTATTGTGCCATTGCCCCGTATTTACAATATTTTTTTTAACAAAATCTTCCAATGCCACTATCCTTTCCTATTTTCAAGTACACCAAAATTCCTGGATTAAATTTCCATGGAAGCTTTAACTACTTAATTTATTTGATATGTTTTACGCCGCTTCGCTTTTGTATAATACCTCCACCCTGATGATTACTATTATATTATTTATAGGCATATTAATTTTTTATATAGCTGGTGCATGGCTTGGCAATTATCAGAAAAAAAATAACCCGGCTGCTAAAGCAGAAGGAGTTGGTCCGCTGGAGGGAGCTTTGCTTGGCCTGCTGGCATTACTACTGTCATTTACATTCAGCATGTCTGCGTCGAGGTATGATACCCGTCGTTCACTGCTCATTGAGGAAGCGAATAATATTGGCACAGCTGTTTTGCGGGCCGATATGTATCCTGACAGCATACGACTTGATTTCAGAAAAGACTTTCAGCAATATCTTGAAACAAGAATTGACTATTACACTGCTGGAAATGATGAAATAAAAATTCAAAAAACGATTAGTGATGCTGCAAAAATAACGGCACATATCTGGCAACGTGCAACAGCTTTATCGAAAGGCACTGCTACTACCCTACCCCACAGCCTTATGATACCGGCACTTAATAATATGATTGATGTGGTAACGAGCAGAGATGCTGCAAGATTGGCCAGGGTACCCGACCCCATCATCTGGCTGCTTATCAGTTTAACCCTATTAGGAAGCTTGATTATTGGATACAGTAAAAAAGAACAAAAGAATGATTGGATCGTTTTATCTATTTATTCATTGATGACAGTAATTACGATCTACACAATCATAGATCTCGACCGTCCCCGCCAGGGTATTATCAGAACCAATACAGCACATCAGAAAATTATTGAATTAAGAAGTCTTTTTATTAAATAAGGCAGCGAAAAATTACAATAAGCCTAATGCGGCTAAAATAGTTTTAGTCCTCCTGAATTATAGCCGATATAAAAAAAATCCTACTGTAAGGCAGGATTTTTTTATATCGTATGAATCTATTCTTATTTTTTATACGAAGGAATTAATTCCTGCGCCAGTGCTACCATCTTCTTCAATCCATCTTCCGGCAAATTACCTTTCTTAAACTCCGTCATTACTTCTGGTAGTTTATTATCCATTTCCATTAAAAAGTGTTCTTCAAATTCTTTTACTCTTTTCACCGCTACTTCTTTCAGCAGTCCATTAGTACCAAGATAAATGATTGCAACTTGTTTTTCTACAGCAAAAGGTGAATACTGTGGTTGTTTCAAAATCTCCACGTTTCTGGCGCCTTTATCAATTACATTCTTTGTAGCAGCATCGAGGTCGCCTCCAAATTTAGAGAAAGCTTCCAGCTCCCGGTATAGGGCCTGATCTAATTTTAATGTACCTGCTACTTTCTTCATGGATTTAATTTGTGCATTACCACCTACACGGCTTACAGAAATACCTACGTTAATAGCAGGACGTATACCAGAAAGAAATAAATTTGATTCAAGAAATATTTGTCCGTCAGTAATAGAGATAACGTTTGTCGGAATATAAGCCGATACGTCACCTGCCTGTGTTTCGATGATTGGTAATGCCGTTAAAGAACCGCCGCCTTTCACTAAATGTTTAATAGAGTCAGGAAGGTCATTCATGTTCTTCACCATCTCATCGTTATTAATAACCTTCGCAGCCCTTTCTAATAAACGGCTATGCAAATAGAATACATCGCCAGGATATGCTTCACGACCCGGCGGACGACGTAACAGTAATGATACTTCACGATAAGCCACCGCTTGTTTAGAAAGATCATCATAAATAATTAAAGCAGGGCGACCCGTATCACGGAAAAATTCTCCAATGGCAGCTCCGGCAAATGGTGCATAGAACTGTAAGGGTGCAGGATCAGATGCAGAAGCGGCAACAATCGTAGTGTATTGCATCGCACCAGCGTCAGTCAATGTTTGCATTACTCCAGCAATGGTAGAAGCTTTCTGCCCAATAGCCACATATATACAATAAACAGGTTTGCCTGCTGCAA
>JBKJXQ010000054.1:0-9337 GCA_046716235.1 Chitinophagaceae bacterium | reverse complement strand
CCATTGCCAGTTGAAATGTCCGTAAACAGATTTTGCATTACTTCGTAAGAACTGTTGGCATCGATAGCCGATTTGGAAGGCTTTACAATAAGTCCCCGGGAGGCAAAACCTTTTACAGTTCCATTGGCTGTAGCCGTATCTTTTTCAGAAGTATTTTGCTTTTTTTGTTGGGCTAACAACTCTTCTTTATCCAACGCACCTGAATGACAGGCATCAATCAATAATAATTTTTTACGGGCAGGAATACCATCCAGCAAGGCCTCCAGGTCTTCATACTTCAAACCTCTTGCAGTTGGCTTTTTAAAATCAATATCATAAGTGCCATAATAAAAATCAAGACTATCACTCAGCAACCCATGTCCATTCACAGAGATGATTACCTTATCATTCACTGAAGTATTCATTAACTTTTTGCGAAGTGCCAGTATATTTTCTTTTGTAACCTGCTTGTCAATTAAAGTATCAGCTTCAAGATTCTTAAATAATTTTCCGAATGATGCGGCCAGATCACGAACATCTTTGGCGGCAAACCGGAGGCTCATATTTGAATCTTTATAATCAGAGACCGCAATACCAATAAAATACGTTTTGGGTGCGGCTGCCGGTTTATAACTGCTGCTTATTTCAATAGATTCTGAAAGCGAAACCGCTCCTTTGCTATTGGTACAATAAACTTTTACCAGGTTGGTTCCTGTAGAAAGGGGTATTTTTATTTTCCTTTCTGTCTTATTTACACTGCCACTTATAACCTGGCCTGCGGTACCAAAAAGAGGGCTATTGTTGACAATAACCTGTAAAGCCTGAAGCGGATATTTCGCATCATAACATTCAATATTCAACTCATATTCACTGAGTGATGTAGCAGGTTTTATGGTAAACTTATCTTTCAGCCGCACTACGGGAAGGTGAACATCATTACTTAATGCACTTTCAACAAGGTTAAGTTTTTTTAATCTTTTTTTATACGCCGCATAATAAGAATTTAATAAACTGCTATCTGCCCGCCCGAGTTGTTTCAATACCAGGTCAGGCCTGTTAAACCGGCTATCAAATTGTTCAAAGCCATAACTATTATTGTTATAACTGAAAGTAACAGCATCCAATGTATTCTTTGGGGCTAAATAATTTCCCTCTTTATCAGCAATCATAAAATCTTTTCCACGGGGTATAAAAATTGTAGCTACTTTATTGCCTGTGGACAGGTCATACATATTTACTTTGCTATCAAAACCACCCGTTGCCAGCATACGATTATTGTGACTAATCGCCATCATACCATTTTCATAATCATGATCATATTTTTCGTACAGCACTTTATCTGTTTTTGTATCCAATGTTATAAATTTATCGGCTACCTGCACCACTAAATATTTATAATTGCCTGACATTACTGAGTTGTAACAGGCTTCGCCACTGGTATGCACTTTTATTTTAGTAATTAATTGTAACGTAGCAGCATTATACTTGTACACTTCACTATTGGAACAGGTGACGTATAAAAAAGCCGGGCTAACTTCTATTGTCATAGGGCTATTGGCGATAAGGCTATCTACAATATTTCCTTTCATAGCATCAATTACCAATATCCGGTTTCCTTTTTCTATTGCATAAATTTTTTGACGAATACTGTCATATCGCAAAGATGAGAATCCATTTAATAATCCTTTAGTATATACATGACTATAAAAATTTTTGTTTGCGGGCAAATCGAAAGCAGCTATAGTTCCGTTTTCTCCCCCCAAAAAAACATACTGGTTGTTTGCACTCAATTCAAAATGAGTGAGCCGTTCAGAAGAGTCAGGTAAACTGACTTTAACCGGAAATTTTTTATTTATATAATCAAAAAATTTTAATGACGGTAGTTCAGTGTCCGTATAGATACCGGTATTTTCGTTATTCAGCAATATATAATTATTTTGAAATGTTAAGGCTCCATAATAAAGAAATGAGGTACTGCCATTCCGAAGGTCAATTTTTGAAATGCCCTCATGCACTATTACCAATTCATTATCACTTTTTGTAAAATGCAAAGACAGTGGCAGCGTGTAATAAGTTTTGATATCTTTTACTCCAAGGCTGGTAGGACTTTTAATAAAATCCCAGGAGGAAAAATTATAAATCCGCAAGGGGCCTCCTATATCCAACCTTCCCGCAAGATAATTGCCATCCTGGCTAAAAACTACATCGAAAAGAGAATAATTATCAGATTTAAATCCATAGCTGATGGATTGCAAGGTGGATAAATTAATGATGGCAAGACTATCGTTCGAACTGGCATATACCAACACCTTGCTGTCGGGACTGAAAGAAGGTCCCGCAAATGTGCCGGTGTGTCTGGAAGCATTTACTTTTACTTTAAAATAATATTTTTTATTGGGGATATCCCAAACATTTAACAATGTATCCGTAGAGAGACTGCATAAATATTTACTATCGTTACTTACCCACACTCCCATTACTTTTCCTTTTGTCCTGTACCACCGATCCATTTCTCCGGATGTAAGGTTCCACTTATAAATCATAGAGTCTGAGCTGCAGGAAAAAAGATATTGATCATTATTAGGAACAAAACTAAGCCCGGTAACCGCACCTTTATGCAGCTTGAGAGTTTTTACAAGAGCCCCTGTAGTAATATCTAAAAACTTAATTAAAGAATCTCTTCCACCTGTAACTAATTGTTTACTATCAGGTGTAAAAATGACAGATAGTGCCGGGCTTATTGTTCTGATTGTATTAATCAATGAATAATCATAAGCATTCCAGATTTTAATAGTGGAATCATCTGAAGAACTAACGAGGTATCTTCCATTAGGACTATACTGCAGAGAATTAATTCCATCTTTGTGTGCTGTAAATGATACAATTTCCCTGCCCAGCATAACATCCCATATCTTGATAAATTTATCATAGTTCCCTCCTGTAGCTAAAAATCTTGAATTAGGTGAGGTGGCAATACTGTATGCAAACAAATGACCGGTTTGCACATTTACTTTAATTTTTTCACTTTTCTTAAGATTCTCTGCAGCACTGATAGCCCAGGCTTCTCCTTCTTTGTTATCAGCATTATTGAATTCAGCAAGCGATAATTTAAAAAGCTGATCAGCACGGCGGATATTCCCTAATTTCTTTTCTGTAAATCCTTCAAGATAGCTTGCCCATCCTTTGTTACTAGTATCCTGCAATGCATGGGCCGCATCTTTAATCAGCTGAGTTATATATTGTGCTGAATCAATGTTATCAGCATTGGCCATCAGCATGCCTTCATTAAACCATTTATCAATAAGATTATTGGTATTTATATCTTTTGAAAGATTAAAAGCCATCTTTTGTCTGGCAATGGAGTTAGGTTGATTAATAAGGTATGATCTGACATCAGTAATAGCTAGCGGTGTGTTATTGATAATCCATGTAGCATATATTTCAGAAAATTTATAGGTATAACCCATATATTTTCTTGGATAATCATTTACAAAAGATAAAAAAAGTTTCAGGTGTTCCTGGGTGCTGCGGGAAAGGGCTTTCATTACATTTTCGCCGGCAAAAATTCCTTTACTGTTTTTTATCCGGAACTGTTCGACGGTAAGTGTATCTTCTGCCATAGAAATCACTATTTCATCCACCTGGCTCTTCAAAATAGCGGCTATTTCTTTATTAGTGAGGCTGTCAGCATAGTAATAAAGAAAACGGGAATTATAAATAGGTTCTTTATAATTATTATTAAATACAATAGCCTTTCCTGCAGAAACACTTACATCAATGTCTTTCCAATTCAATGGCACCCTGGTTTTTAATTCAACCAGGTCACCTTCTTTTACAACATAAGCTGAATCATTGGTAGCAATGGCTACACAGTAATTATCATTCAATTGACGTATGTAACAATTAACAAGGCCAACTTGTCTTTCTGGCTTTGTATTATCCCATTTTGAATAAATACTACCCCGGGTAACTACATCAGTAATACCATCATATTTACCCGCCTGGATGATGATTCGGATAGAGTCAGCAGAAATTATTTCCACTTTTGTTATAGGAAAGTACATGGATATTTCTTCTGTGGCTGTTACCGCAGGATAGTTAAAAGAAATATTATTAGTACTGATATAGCGATGCAGGGTATTCAGTTCAATAAAAGCACTTTCTATGTCAACATCAGATTTGATTATTCTTGCCTGCCTGAGCGAATAGTACATGAATTTATGAGCATTTTCAAACTCATTCCTTTTCAGGTAGCATCTGCCGGTATTCAACATAACAGAAGCTATCCTGATAAGCTGGTAATTATCAGGTTTATTTTCTTTAACCCATTTTAATGCTTTCAAATTGTTTGCAAGAGAAGAATCATAATTTTTAGCAGTATAAAAAGAATCAGCTCTGGCTATCAAAGAGTCTATTACTTTATTAATTTGTGCCTCGGAGGCTGGTAATAAGGGTGGCAATAAAAATAAAAAAATTACTATCCCGGCAACACGCATCATTTTTATTTTAAATTATGATAAATAAAAAGGTTTGGCAATATCAGTTATTTTTATTTTTGAGGATCGTTATTTTTATCAGAAGGAATTAATATAAATTCACTGAACGCATCCACATTTCCAAAATCGGCCATTGCCGGAGATATTTTTAGAGCAGCTGTTTCATTTAAACCTGCAGTTTGCAATACTTTAAAAATATCGGAGATCGTTACAATTCCATTGGATCCTTTTCCTTTTTCTCTTAATACAGCAAGAAATAAAGTAGCGAACGGGGAATGTTGTCCTGCCTTTCCATCAAAAGCAGGTTCGGAACCAACTGATGACAAAAATTTTCTTGTCCGCAAAGGCAATTTATCTTTTAAGAACTGGAGCACATTTCTATTAGTGATAGTTGAAAATTCTCCATCCCGGACATCCTTTTTTTGAAACGCTTTTTGATCAAACATTCCGCCATGACACACATCTAGTAATATCAATACCTGCCTGGCGGGAATATTATTTACTATTTTCTGAAGCCTTACATAGGGAATATATGTATTGCGGATAGGATCATCCTCAACAGATTTTGAATCAGCACAAACAATAAATCCGTCATCCAGCAATTCATTATCAGCATCACCATGCCCGGCAAAGTAGATAATCAACTGGTCATTGGGTTTTGTAATACGGTAATATTCCCGGATGGCTTTGTAAATACTGTCCATCGGTTTATTTTCCATTAATTGTACTTCAAATCCATACGTAGTAGAAAGTTCATCAGCAACTGCTCTGGCGTCTTTTACAGGATTAACCAGTTTATTCCATCCCTTTCCTTTATAAGAATCAGTGCCTACTACCAATGCATAATGCCTCCCTGCTAACCCCTGCAGTTCCTGCATTTCTTTTGGCTTTACTTTCAATCCCCGTGTTTGACCGTCGCCCTCACCAAAAATTTCATTGTACTGCTCAAGAAATTTTCTTTCAAAGAAAACATCAAAATATTCGTAGGCAAAAAAATGACAGAATGTTTCTTTGCTTTTTATTTCGTATGCAATTTCGTTTGCTTTATTTCCTTCATTGAAAATATTGTATATGTTTTTTGTTGAATCAAGTGAGGTGATAAAATAATTAATAGGTCCTTTTTTTGTCCTTATCCCATTACAGGAAATGTCGTCCATACCCATTTTATTGGGTACAATAATAACCCGGTTCTTATTAAGAATTCCGGCTACTGTCGGCGAATTCTGCATCAGTGTTTTTATAAATTCCGTTTTAAATTTTTCCGAAGGGCCAGCTTCAGAAATAAATAATTGATTCTTTGCCTGTATAAGCTGAATATGCTCCTGCAGCAATTTTAATGAAATAAGTTGTTCATTTATTGCAGTACTATTTTCATTTCCGTTTTTTAAAATTTCTTTAGAAAACCCTTTTTTATCATACGGGAAAAAATAAGTAGCATAACTAAGAGAATCGGTTGATAACAGGTAACTAAACCCGCTGAAGTTGAAGATAAAATAATCATTCGGGGCTGCTTTCGCTGCAATATCTCTCAAAGCTTTCAAAACCGCTTCCCTGGTAGCATTTTCTCCCGTCAGCAGGTATTCATTATAATAAAAAACACCGCTGGCACCCATAAATTTCAGGTACTGTTGTTTAAAAAAATTATTATAAGAAACAGCATCTGACTGGCAGGTACTGAAATGCTGAATAACATTGCCCTCATACTTATCGATGCCTACAGATAGTACCCAGGCTGTACCAGCAGAATACCTGTTCCTGTCTGAAATACTATATATTTTCGACTGTCGTAACAAACTTCTTAGTTTGGGCACCTCTTTGCCAGCTTCTCTATACTTCAACGAATAATTATAAACGAACTTATCTGTTTGCTTACCTATAGAATCATAGGCAAAAATTTCCATCAATCCTTCTCCCATTGGAAAGGCTTTATCCGTGACCCGGTATTTTGTATCTGTTTGCCACACACTATCTATATGTTGATGGCTTTCAAATATTAACCGGTATTCCTTTACACCCCCTTTTGTAGAATCAATTAACCCTTTTAAATTAATAACAGTATCCTCACGGAAAAAAGCTGCATTCCAGCTGCTTTTAATTAACGCCCCGCTATAAATGAGGTAGATGGCTGATGGATTATGTTTTTTTAGTGCTGAAGGGTACTGTGTATTTTCCAATACATACGTTCCGCCCACCAGTATACCAGGATTACCAAATGAGGTTTTAAAGAAAAATATACAGGTGCTAAATAAGATAACAGATGGCCAGCTTGTTTTTTTAAACGATAACCTCATTATTAAATTTTCGGAAAAGTTATCACTATCTGCTCACTTCAGCAATACCGTACAGTGGGTATCAGAGGAATGCTAAATATATGTGAACGAAACATCGCCGGCACAGGTTGAATTATTAAATACCCTGTTAACGGTAGCTTTCCTACCCATCCCGAACCTATCTTTATAGCAATAATTGGATTAAACCCGGAGATGAATTTTATAGGTACCTAAATTTTTAAAAAATGAAAAGGGTGTTTTTTATCACAGTGATAGCCTTATTTGCCTCTGTATTTTCTAATGCACAGGAGAAAAGAGCCTTACTGATAGCCATCAATAAATATGCACCTCCACCCATGGCTAAACTTTCAGGTACCGGCAGATCAAAATTTACTGACTTATTTGGCTGTGTTAACGATGCAAGATCAATTCAATCAATTATTGTTTCTAAATTCCAGTTTAATGCGTCCAAAGTTGATACCTTATTTAATGAAGCAGCTAACAGGGCTGGGATTTTAAATCAACTAAATGCACTGCTGGAAAAATCCAATGCCAACGATATAGCTTTTATTTATTATGCAGGGCATGGAAGCAGGGTTCCTAACAGTTTGTCTAATGAAGCTGATAAAATTGATGAATCCATCGTACCCAGCGATACATGGAAACCGGGTGTAGAAGATATAAGGGATAAAGAACTGGCAAAAATTTTTAACCGCTTTATTGACAAAGGAGTAAAATTGACTGTGATTTTAGATTGTTGCCATAGTGGTTCGCTGTCCCGGGGGCCACAGGAACCTGGTTTGTTTCGTTTTATTGAGGATGCAAACTATGATGCAAAAGACGCTTCTAAACCAGTACCTCCCGAAACAAGGCAGGAAGGAAAATTTCTTATCATAGCAGCTTCGCAAGACAATGAATCTGCACAGGAACAAAGAGATGAATTTAATATGCCGCATGGGGCATTTACAATTGCACTAACACAGGCCTTGGAACAGCAATCTGTAAATGCTTCAACACTCAGTCTTTTTACCAGCATCAGGGCCATTCTTAAAAGTAATGGTAAAAAACAAGAACCGGTTCTTGGTGGCAGTGCCGAAAGACAGCAACAAACTTTATTTGGCATTACTAAAGGCATTCTTCCTGATAAATCAAGAATTGCAGTAGCTGGTTTTGTTAATGGAAAGGTCATTTTACAGGGAGGGTTTGCATTGGGCTTGTATAAAGAAAATGAACTGGTAAAAATGAAAGGGAAGGACACATTGGTAAAAATCAGGATAGATACTGTAGTAAGTGTAAACCGGTCATTAGCCACTATAATAAAAGGTACTATTAAAGATATAAAAGCCGGAGAATTATTTGAGGTATCAAATTGGGTTTCTTCTTCAGCACCACTGTTAAAATTATATATCCCTTCCGGCAGTATGGCTTATAGCGAAGTTGTTAAAATGGCTATTATTAATAAAGAACTAAAGCAATCGTCAAAAATAAAATGGATAAATGAGTTAGAAAAAACAGACCCCTATACTTCGCTTTTTTTTGATGGAGAAAAGTATAAATTAAATATTGATGGAAAGGAAGCAGCGGTTCCAAAGTCTTTAACAGCTGCCAATATATTGCAATTTTGTAAACCAGATTCTACTTTCTATTTTGAATTACCTCTTTCGAGCAACCTGACAAATGCAATGAGAGAGAAAATAAAATTAAATAAAAGTATTGTGCTGGTGAACAGCCAATCAGAAGCTCATTATGTTTTATATGGCACCATTAATGAAGAAGGAAAACCGGCTTATGGTTTCAGAAGGGCACAAACTTCTGCCCGGGATAGTCTTGAATCCATGCCTGTGCAAACAAAAAGTTTTGTAATAGAAGATGGCAGTACTCTTTCCGGAAGTACTGTTGCTGATAGCTTATATGAATATGCGATGCGGCTTTCCAAAATCCGCGGCTGGATGCAATTATCCGGTCCTAAAGATGGAGAAAATAATTTTCCTTTTCACCTCGAACTCATTAACACAACTACCAATAAATTAATTTCTACACAAGAATATACGGTTGGCGACAATATTGCCTTTCACCTGGTAGCAAATAAGAATTATACAGGAGCTACCAGGGTAAAAAGATACGTTTACGTTTTTATGATAGACAAACAGGGTAACATGTTATTAGGTTATCCTGATGCGGGAAGTGGCAACGTGGGTAATCAGTTTCCAAAAATTGATAATGACCACCAACTTGTACAAGATGTGGTATTATTTGAAGGAAGTGTCTCGGAGCCGGTGGGAACTGATAATTATTTTTTATTAGCTTCAGACGAACCTATTCCCAACTATTCTGCAGTACTAAACCAGGAAGGTGTAAGGGGTGTGCCGCAAGGTAAAAATCCATTAGGCAACCTGCTAAATCTTGGAAATGAAGAAGGCACAAGAGGCTTCACAAAATCTGTATCAAACTGGAACCTGTTACGTTTTTCCATTAAATCGAAACATTGATTTAATGTTCCTGCCAAACTGATTTCGAACATAATGGTGGAGTTATTTAAACCTGCTTTATCTGTTTTATTAAAATAGTTTTTGGCGGGGTCATATCTTTTCG
>JBKJXQ010000053.1:0-3440 GCA_046716235.1 Chitinophagaceae bacterium | reverse complement strand
ATCGTGCATTACATCTTCGTCAGTTTCGCCGCCGCCTTTTAAAAGGTCACCCATAGCTACATCTTCGGCCTCATGTACAGGGGCATCTAATGATGTATGGCGGGTGTTACTTTGAAAAATATTATTGATTTCAGTTTCACTCATTTCCAGAATCTCAGATAATTCTTCTGTTGAAGGTTCCCTTTCATGTTCCTGTTCAAAAGCCATGTAAGCTTTATTCGCTTTGTTATATGTGCCTATTTTATTTTGAGGCAGGCGGACTAATCTGCCCTGCTCTGCCAACGCTTGTAAAATGGACTGGCGAATCCACCATACGGCGTATGAAATAAATTTGAAACCTTTAGTTTCATCAAAACGCTGTGCTGCTTTTATCAACCCGAGGTTACCTTCATTAATAAGATCACTGAGCGATAAACCCTGGTGTTGGTATTGTTTTGCAACCGATACCACAAAACGAAGGTTAGCCTGAACTAATTTGTCCAATGCCCTTTGTGAATCAACCGGGTTACGATTGAACATTTTAATACGCTGGGCCAGTGTGGTTTCTTCCTCGGGAGTAATCATTGAAATTTTGGAAATTTCCTGAAGATATTTTTCTACTGCCTGCGAATCTCTGTTGGTAATCTGGGTAGCAATTTTTAACTGTCTCATAATTCGTCTAAGTGTTTAAATAACATCAAATAACAGACAGTACTTGTATGCAGTGTGTTGCAAGTAAGAAGTTAATAACCTGAATAAATTACCGTCCTGATCCGTCTGCAAAAATACCTCAAAATCGCCGTATCTCATAATGATTAACAGAGAAATTTCCCACAGTTTTAATGAAATCGTTTCCGTTGACCTAATATTAACAGAATAAAGGCCAGACAAGGCTTCCAGAGTCTAAAATCTAGAAGATTGATATCCTAAATAACCTATTACCCGGCACTAAAGTTTTTTATGTGGATTTCTTAATACCTGATTTTCGGGTTAAAACCACCCAAATAATTACTCCTGTTAAGAACAAAACGATGGAAATTAGCTCCGCCTGTGTAGGTTGAAATCCAAAAAAATTAATTCTTGTGTTTACTCTTATTTTTTCGATAAAAAAACGTTCCAGCCCATTTAAAATGAGGTAAAAAGCAAATAGGGTTCCTGGTATTTTAAACTTCTTTCTTAAAGACCATATTAAAAGAAACAATAAAAAACAAGCCACTATTTCATAAAAAGAGGTAGGATAAACGCCTACAGGTAGTTCATTACAATACTTTGCATCGGTACAGCCGTTAATTTTTACCCCTACTTCATTTACATTGTGAGGAAATGTGTAAGACCACATCCAATCAGGCAGCCAACTGAATGGTTTAGCGGTTGTATTTTCAATTCCCCAATCCCCGTCACCTGAAACCTGGCAACCAATACGGCCTAAAGAATAAGCCAGCATCATAGTGGGTGCCATAGCATCATTTAAATGCCAAAATCCGATTTTATGCTTTTTTGCATACCACCATATTGCTAAGGCTGCGCAAATCAACCCCCCATAAAAGGTAAGACCTTGAGCAGAAAATATATAGGCCGAAGGATGTTTTAAAAAATCTCCCCAGTTCTCAAATATGTCAAAAAGTTTTGCTCCTAATAATCCGAAAACGAGAGCCATAATCGTAATCTCTCCTACCCGGTCATGTGGCCATATCCGAACTGTCCTTTTCTCAGGCTTCGCAAGTTTTTGTTTGTTTTTTTCGTACCATTTAAGCCAAGCGAATAATAAACCCAGACCAATACCCGCAGGCCAGCTACCCAGAGAGGAAAAAATAAATGCCTGAGGGTCAACGGTTGCAGAATTGTCGAGTATAAATAAAGCCACAATTTTATACCCCAGCAGAAATCCTAATAAAAAATTAAGTCCAATATCCAGCAACGAAGCTGGTTGCCCAACCATCACTTGCATTTCGGTTGGTTGCAATAACCCTTGTTTACTTTTTCGCCGTAACTCGTTGGCCAATACAATGGCACAAATAATAAATGCGATAGCGACAAAAAATCCAAAAGAGTTAACAAACCGGAGAAACTTCCATTCTACGCCAAAAAGGTCTTTAAATGCGTAATAGAGATTGGGATACATGAATAGATAGTTGGTTAAAGGAGCGAATATACGTAAAGTATGCTATGAGCTATAGCTGCATACTTGTTCACCGTTTATAATAATAGCTATTCTTTCTAATTACAAAATTCATTAAAGGCTCCAATAAGATTTTGAGCAATCATCTGTGCGGGTCTTCCTTCAATCTGGTGACGTTCGATAAAATGAACCAACTGACCATTTTTAAATAAAGCAATAGCAGGGGATGATGGCGGATATGGTGCAAGATGTTGTCGCAGTGAATTGATGGCCTCTACATCAAACCCTGCAAAACTAGTAGTTAAATAAGTTGGTTTTTGAGCAGCATTGGCAACAGCCAATAGAACCCCGGGCCTTGCTGTTCCGGCTGAACATCCACAAACTGAATTGATCATAACGAGAGTAGTGCCTTCTTTTGCTAATTGAGAATCTACCTCCGCTGCAGATACCAATTCAGAAAATCCATTATCGGTTAACTCTTCTTTCATAGGTATTACTATTTCTTCAGGATACATGAGCATTGTTTTAATGAAAGACAAAATTAAAGAAAATGTTTGTTTCAGGCTGTGGGATTTAGCCCAGAAGAAATAATGACAGTAAAAATTCCTCATTTCGGAAATTTTGTCTTTTGTTTTTAAAAGAAATTCTGGTTTTGTCAGAAATAACCCCGCAAAAAGCAAATGGTATATGATTTGAAACAATGTTCAGGAATCATAAATTTTAAAAATAAAAAACTAAATAACTATGACACACGTAAAGTTTAACAGGAAACCGTTTGAAGGATCTTTTAACAATCTGGTTGATGAACTTTTTACTGAATTGCCAGGTTTGCTTAAATCGGAATTTAATCAAAATATTAATAAAGGTTTTATTCCGGTTAATATTAAAGAAACAGAAAAGAGTTATCAGCTTGAAGTTGTAGCTCCAGGCTTTGAAAAAACAGATTTCAAAATTAATCTAGATCAGAGTTTGCTAACAGTTTCGGCAGAAAAGAAAGAGGAAGTAAAGGATGAAAATCAAAAACAAATTCGACGGGAGTATAGCTATCAGTCATTTAAGAGATCTTTCACAGTAGATGAAAAAATTGATGCAACGAACATCGAAGCATCTTACATCAATGGAGTATTGATATTAAACCTTCCAAAGAAAGAAGTAGTCAAAGCTTCAGCAACAGAAATTTCAATTAAATAAAATTATAAATTTTCTCATAAGCAGTTGGTTTTGGTTTACACCCTCCGTTTCCACGGAGGGTTTCTTTATTGTCACAGACTACACAGACCAACAGATTACACGGAGTGTATCCTGAATTCCCAAATCCAAACCTGCATGCCGGCAGGCAGGT
>JBKJXQ010000052.1:0-3923 GCA_046716235.1 Chitinophagaceae bacterium | reverse complement strand
CATCCTTGAGGCGTTTCAGTCGAATGCGACTGCTTGCTCGATCGGTTTTCACTGCTACGACTAAATCGATGGATTTTTTCTCGATTCCGCGCGCCATAGCCCAAGTTCCCCCTCTTGAATATCGACAAGTTTATTTTGTTCGTCAAACCGAACAGAAAGTATTTTAGTTTTTTGATATATAGCCAGCAATTCTTTCTTTATATTTGAATAATGGCTCATCTCTTCGAGACTGACAGGTGGGCTTTCTTTATAGCGAGATGAATTCCTAAAACGATAAAAATTATACATGGACCAAAAAATTAAACTCGCACAAAGAATACTAATCACCATCAAATATGGCCAGACATCATTCATAAAGAATTTAAAGCTTACATAAGTAAAAATTTCCGTGTAAATAAATTCGATTCCAAAAAACCAACAAGCTAATGTAATTAAAGGAGTCCAGATATAAAACCAAAGCATCCAAAAAAATACGGTTAAAGTTACAGAGCCATATCGTTGGTAAATTGTTTGTAATTTTGGCCGTTCAATAATTAGTTCTTCCATTATGCCCCCTTAAAGCCATGTGTTGAAAATAGCTGGTGCAAGAATAGAATTCACTTTTTTTGAGTGAATGACTCGTTCAATAGATTTGACGGCCGGTTTTGTACCGAACCCCATTTTATGGTCATCAGCGGCGGGAACGAACAGGCTGATGAAGTCATGCCACACGTTCATAACGTTGACTTTCTGCTTACAAATAGCTGCTCGGAACCCTTCTGAGCGGTGTTCAGCATCAACATCCCGACTACTACCTTAATGAATTTATGCTCCATTGCAACTGACTCCATTCAAATACACGCAGACTACTCATATATCGCTTAACCCAACAAGCTGTTGCTGCCACAGCAAAACGTGCAGTTCCATTGATTTCGTCGAATCGTCATCAAGTTTGTGAAGGGATATTCATTCGGTCATTAACACCACGATCAGGGCTAATCCAAATCGCTTTATTACCTTTTTTTCTAAACATTGCTTTAGGAAAGCCCAGAACAGCCACAATGGCGTTAATCATCCAGTACGCAACAGGGTACCAAATAATCCAAAAGAAATATTTTAGAATATTTTTTTCATAGCGCGACTCTATTAATAGACTTAGAAAAAATTGTAATAAACAGGTGATCCCCAATATAACCCCACCCCAACTTGGTAATAAAGTAGGAACAACTAAAAATGGAGGTAGATTTATAACATGCCCCAACCCCCATAAAGTAGCTGTTGCTACAATCGTATAAGACCAAATAATACTGGTAACATATTCCATATAAACAACCCACATGCGGCGTGATTTCCAATGCATAAGTTTTGATGCATAACGGAACATAACTTCAGCCCCACCTTGAGCCCAACGCAAACGCTGTTTAAACAAGCCGCTGAAAGTTTCTGGCATTAATATCCAGCATAAAGCATGAGGTTCAAAGCGTACTTGCCAGTAATCCAGCTGTAATTTCCAGCTAATATCGATATCTTCAGTCACCATGTCGTCCGACCAGTAGCCAACACGATGCAAGGCTTTTTTTCTAAAAGCGGCGACTACGCCAGAAACTGTAAAAACACGTCCATAAATACGTTGTGCCCGTTTAATTAAGCCAATAATCGCCGAAAATTCACCCACTTGAATTTTCCCTAGCACGGTGCTACGGGTACGAATTCTTGGGTTTCCAGTGACAGCTCCCACGCGCGGACCATAAACAAAATGTGACATCATCCATGTAATCGCATTGGGGGAAAGTATCGCATCGGCATCGATACAAATTAAAAACTCATGTCTGGACATGAGAGTTGCAATATTGAGTCCCGTTGCTTTTCCTTGGTTTTTTTCCAGATTTACGACTCGTAAATTGCTATATCTATCTGTTAATTTAATTAATTTTTTTAAAGTGTCATCAGTACTTGCATCATTGATAGCTATGATTTCGTATTCAGGATAGTTCAAGTTTTCTAAATAGCTAATAGTTTCTTCAATGTTAGCTGCCTCATTGTGACAAGGAACTAATATAGAAACAGGCGGATATTCTTTAAGCACAGGTGTATCTGTTTCGTCCTTCCCCGCTTTTCTTTCCCAATGATAGTAATAATAAATAGCTCCAACCATCCAGATGTAGGCCATAACTAATGGATAAGCAAACGAAAATTTGAAAAAAACGCTAACAACCGTTTTCCAAGCTTCAGGATTGGTTACAAGGTTAAAAATTAGATATGCAAATTCTTTTACGCTATCTAACAGATTAATATGAAAATCGTTATAGGGTAAAGCAGTTGTTATATTATCAATTTGGTGGGTAATGTAGCTAAGATCCATAAGGAGATTTGTTAAGTGATAGTGTGCGTTTTAGCATTTTTAATCCGGGGCTATCCTTCAAAAAATCATCTGGATAATAACCGAACTGAATAGCCCCTTTTCGCATTAGCAAACGCATTTGCTGTTCCATAACATTGTCTGGAATTTTTTCTTGCGTATCCCAATTTACACTTTGTAGTTCAAAAACCGATTTTTTAAATCCCAAAGGATAAGAGCCAACTTTATCGATAAGTTGTTCTAACCACTGCTGCGGATTTTCTGCTTTTTCCATGTAAGGCATGGCCATGATCGCGGTATAGTCATAACGATGTAAAAACTTTTCAAATGACTGCGCAAACCACTCTTCACTTTCAGGATTTATAATTGGCAATGCGTAAATATTACGCGCCGTTTTAATTTCAGGACGATACACGCGTACTTTATTTGCCAGATAATCAGTAAAATCAATCAAAGCATCCGTTTTGAGCTGCGCCCAACGCATTCTCTGCTCTGGGTTTTGATAAAGTTGCTTAGCCTCTGGGAGCTGGTGTTGTTTTGCATAAGTTTCAGCAAATGGATTTGCATCTTCGTTCTCGGTTAATAGAGCGTCATCATGGAAAAGCACACCCTCGAAATTAGCGTACTTACCTACATCTTCATAAATTTCACCAATTATTTTGCGTACTTCAGGATTGAAAAACGATAATCGTTTGTATGTATTATCTGGTAATTGTCTTTTTCCATCTTTCCACTCTTGAACTTGCCAAGACATAGGGATATTTTTAAAATTAAATGCAGTGACTGGCAACCAAGCATAAACTGCAACACCCGCACGCGTCTTTAATTGCCAAGCAATACGATTAAATAAATCCGCTAGCATCGGTAAATGTCGATTTGGAAAATACAGCCCATCCGCATTCCCATCACCATCTAAATCAGCAAAAGCTTGCAAATAAACGGTGTTTATTCTCATGTCTTTGATTCTATCAAGCAGCATATCTATGTTGCGTGTTGTTTGCTGACTGTCTTTAGCATCATAGATGTAATCTATATCTACATGAGCAATGCGCAATATGTCGTAATTTACATAAGGTTTGCGCACTAAATCGGCAAAAATATCAATTTCAGGATTTTGCGAAATTAAATATCGGGGGATTTCCGCTAGGTTAACCTGTTCATCTACAGTGTGACCCATTAAAGTAAATGCGATGGGCATTCCTAATTCTGTCGATATATTTTGTGTGATTTTATTAAATGCGCCATAAGGCCAAACTACAGATCTAGGACGTTTATTGATTCGTTGATAAATAATATCCGAACTAAGTTTTAAATCATCATAGATACGTTTTCTATAATGTGCATCATCTTCATAACCTTGCGTTTTATGATCATATAAACGGGTAACAGCAGCAGCTTGAGTATTACCTTGCGGATTAGCTAAAATTCCATGATGCAAATCATGGCTATGGGATGCGATTTCAACTAAGCCTGATTCCGACATTTCACGAGTTTGTGCCCACGTTAAAAATTCATTTCTATTTTTTAACTCCGCACCATAAACTACTTTTTTATTTTTAGGGGTTTCTAACCATCTGGTTTCAAT
>JBKJXQ010000051.1:0-4086 GCA_046716235.1 Chitinophagaceae bacterium | reverse complement strand
CTTTCTTCCTTGTCTTCAATTTCTTTTTTTTCTTTAGTAGATTCAGTAATATCCAGCAAGGTTCCTAAGTATTTAACCGGCCTGTCGGTTTTATCTTTTACTAACTGCCAGCCCGGTAACAAGTAACGCAAAGGGAGTATTTCAGGATTGGTTCTGTAAACATCCGCTGATAAATCTTTTCCTTCAGCCATATTATTTAATGTCTCAAGGATGAGGTGCCTGTCATCCGGATGAACTCTTTCCAGGTAATCATTATAAGGTGGAGGTTGATCAGCTAAATCAAATCCAAATAAGCGAAACATTTGTTTGGACCATTTGCCTTTTTGAGTGCTGATCTCAAATTCCCAGCTTCCTAATCCTACTTGTTCTTCCGCCATCTCCAGCAACCCCTTGCTCTGCTTAAGCTCCTGCTCTGCCAGTTTATCTTTTGTAATATCATTTACAATTCCAAAAATCTGTTTGGGTGTTCCATCCGGTTTGCGCAAAAAAATTGATTCCTTACAATGAAACCAATGCCAGTTTCCTTCTTTATCCTTCATCCGGAATTCATAGGTAATAATCTCTTTGTCCTTCGTATCCGCATATCGGGGATAAGTATGTTGAAGATAATAGTTAAAATCATCGGGGTGCATTAACAGGGACAAAACCTGGTTGTCCATTTTTTTAATTTCTGCTTCCGTATACCCCAGGTGGTAAGTAAGGCCTTCATTAGAATAAATATTTTTTTGATCTTCTATATCATAGATGTAAATAATATCAAGCGAAGCATTAATAATACTTTCAATAAATGCCTGTTTTTGATTCAGCAATTCAGCTGTTTTTTTACTTTCAGTAATATCTCTGAAAATAATAGATAAACCCTGCAGTGAAGGATAAATATGATTTTCGAACCAACGATCATAAGGCGGATAATACTCTTCGAGGTGAACGTAGCGTTGTTCTTCCATCGCCTTGTAATAAGCCTTATAAAAAACCTGGTCTTTGCCTTCAGGAAATTCGGTCCATATATGTTTACCAATCATCGTTGCCGGATCCCGGTTAAAAATTTCTCCGGCCTTTTTATTCATATACGTATAACACCAGTTTTTATCCAGTGCTACAAATGCATCGGTAATACGTTCAAAAATATCGGTAAGGTCTGGTTGCTGTTGCATACAAAAATTAATAAACTATCGATAACCTTTTTAAGTGTTATGCCTTATATAACTGGTCGCTGTTTACTTATTTTTTCTCTCACTGATAAAAGATACAATAAATACTTGGTTAACTGTGCTGTTATAGATACTTAAAACTAATAGTAAATAGTGAATAAAAAGAACCGCCCCGTTTTAGGCGGGGCGGCTGGACATTGTGATGGCTTTCAAAACTTAAAGGGGTTCAGGATTTCATAAGGAGTGGTGATTTTAAACGGGTTTCAAAGGATAGTTGGTTTGTTTATTTGGATTTTCAATTTTCGTATTCTTTCTGTTTTGTTGACACAAAGTAAGGGCAACAGGAAAGTAAAAAAAATAGAATATTCAGTCTATCCTGTGTAATCTTTAATAAAACAGTAGTGTAGAACTTAATCTACCGTTTTATAAATTCACAATAATAAAGAGATTACTAAGGAAGTAATTTCTTCGGGCCTGCTATACTGTTTTATTTTATTGAGTCAAATCTAGATTGATATCACAACAGAATAATAATCAATCATAATTACCACTTGAGATTTGCCTGCTAAGAAATAAAAATAAATACATCCTCTTCTACTTTCTTTATCAGTAAACTCAATACTATTTGAATTATACTCTTACGTATATTTTTTTCTTATCCATCAGATAACCTGTCAGCCAGCAAACCAGCATAACGCTAACTGCAAAAAGAAATGATCCGAAATAATCACCAGCCAGTTTAAAAATATGTTGGTACACCCATGAATACAAAGGTTGCTGTGGACTACCTGCCATAAAAATCCAAAGCAGTATTACTCCCAGTTCTGATAACAAATAAATAAACAAAGGATTTTTACCAAACACTACAAAAAAGTAAGTCCATTTTTTGTACCCTAAAAAATCAATCAGATAAGTCAGTACTGCCAGCAACACGCAATCAATACCTACAGTAAGTAAAACAAAACTTCCTGTCCACAATTTTTTATTAATAGGAAAGCTGTTATTCCATAAAAGAGCTGTGGCAATTAATACTGTTCCGATGAGTAATAATTTGGCAAGTCCTTCATACGTATTTCCCCGACTAACTTTATCTTCCGGTCGGAATTTTTCCCGCATCCATTTACCTGCTATATAGCCACTGGTTACATTAGCAATAGCAGGCAAAGTACTCAATAAGCCCTCCGGATCAAAAGCTACTCCTTCGCCATGATATAAATGATTTTCGCCCAGCAACCACAGATCCAGTCTGGTACCTGCATTGGTAAGCATATTATAAGGATCTGCATTATCGCCAAACAATAATAGTATAAGCCAGTACGCCAATAAAAAAATTACTGACAGGCGAATGATTGTTGAAGTTTTGAGGTAATAAACCATCAGCGCTGCAAAAAAATAACCGAGGGCAATCCGTTGTAATACTCCCATTACTCTTGTATGTGAAATAGGATTTGCCTCAATATGTCCATCCGCATTCAAATGAACAAACGGGAACCAGTACATCAGATAACCCAGTAAAAAAATGATGGCGGCTCTTTTAAATATTTTCCAAAATACCTGGCCATCAGAAAGCCCCTTCCATTTGTCCATCACAAAACTGAGGGCATTACCTATTACAAACATAAAAGTAGGAAACACCAGGTCAGTAGGTGTAAAACCATTCCATTGTGCATGATGAAGGGCGGAATAGGTAGTGCCGTCATTACCGGGAGTATTAACGATAATCATAAAACAAACCGTCATACCCCGTAGCACATCAAGGGCCAGTAACCGTTGAGGAGAATTCATAAGCAGTATTTATATTCCGAATATAAAAATTTATCTCCAGTATATGTTACCTTCCTTTTTCAATTGCTTGCTATGCAAAAAAGTAAAATTGCCGGTATAGGGATGTATGTACCCGCCAATGTTGTTACTAATAAAGACTTGCTAAAGTTTATGGACACCAGTGATGAGTGGATACAGGAACGTACCGGTATCAAAGAACGCCGCTATGCCCATCGTACCGAAGAAACTACCACTACCATGGGAGTGGAAGCTGCAAAGATTGCTATTCAAAGAGCCGGCATCACTCCACAGGATATTGATTTTATTGTATTCGCTACTATTTGTCCCGATTATTATTTTCCCGGTTGTGGCGTATTGTTACAACGGGCCATGAAGATGAAAGAAATTGGTGCCCTGGATATAAGAAACCAATGTTCAGGATTTGTGTATGCACTAAGTGTAGCCGATCAGTTTATAAAAACAGGGATGTATAAAAATATTCTTGTCGTAGCGGCAGAAAAACATTCCTTCGGTCTTGACTTTAGTACAAGAGGAAGAAATGTGTCAGTGATATTTGGCGATGGGGCTGGTGCAGTGGTATTGCAACCTGCTGATCCTTCAACAGAGCAGGGTATTCTTTCCACTCATTTACATAGTGATGGCGAAAGTGCAGAGATACTGGCTATGTTTAATCCCGGTACCCATGCTAACCATTGGATACCTGAAAAGTTGGCCGACTTTGATGAAGCAGAAATGGGAGAAATGTTTTTTAGTCATCAAATGATTGATAAGGCACAGGTATTTCCTACAATGGATGGGCCGGCTGTTTTTAAAAAAGCCATTATAAAATTTCCTGAAGTAATTATGGAAGCGTTGCAAGCAAACAACCTGCAACTCTCCGATCTTAATTTGCTGATACCACACCAGGCTAATCTTCGCATTGCACAGTTTGTACAGCAAAAATTAAAACTCCGGGATGACCAGGTGTACAATAATATTCAATACTACGGTAACACTACAGCCGCTTCCATTCCCATTGCACTCTGTGAAGCATGGGAAAAAGGAAAGATTAAGGAAGGTGACCTGATTTGTGTTGCAGCGTTTGGCAGCGGGTTTACCTGGGCCAGTGCTTTATTACGATGGTAAATTGTGTAATCAAACGTTAACATTC
>JBKJXQ010000050.1:0-4788 GCA_046716235.1 Chitinophagaceae bacterium | reverse complement strand
ATCCTGCCCCTCAAAAAACTCGCTTTAAATCAGTATAAAAAAGAACTCTTGTTTATTGCACTACTTATCGCTTCTAAACTACTTTTCCCTAATTGATTTATATTATGGTCCAATTCGAATAGCAAGCTTTCCAAATAAATGCGCACTGACGCGCAATAATACCGTAAAATAGTAAGAGCAACTATTTCCTGGCTATCGTAATTAATCATCTAAAAACTGATTAATAAGAGATACCTTTTAATAAAAAATATTAGAATGATGTTAGGGTTAATCGAGGGCACTGAAAAACTACCTATAAATAAAAGGGCTTAAACTTTAAATCAGTTTAAGCCCTTCTCTTTGCTATATTTTCATACTTAAAAGTTTTTAAACTTGATTAAGCGATTCTCAGAGCGATTATTCCGTTTTCCCATCAAGATTTTGTCGGAATTTTTTCTAGCGGGACTTTTTCAGTGCCCTCCATAAAAAGATAGCCTTTCTTTCTTTTGGTTCAAAAATAGAAAAAAAACAATCTGAAAGAGTCCTTAAGGATTGGATAACTTAATAGTTTAGTAATCTTTTGAAAATATAAAAAAGGGCTTAACTTATGTATCTTTCCACTAGAAAAACATTTGATACAATTAGAAATGGATATAAAAACTACGCCTAAAACTATTTTGATTACCCCTTTAAACTGGGGTTTAGGCCATGCCACCCGTTGCATACCAATCATTAGAGCTTTACAAGACAACAACTACATCCCAATAATTGCCTCAGATGGCATTGCTCTTGAATTACTACGAAAAGAATTTCCAAATCTCCAAACACTGGAACTGCCATCCTATCAAATTGAATATGCTAAAAATGGCGCTAATTTTAAATGGAAATTAATAAAAAATGGCCCCAAAATGGTAAAAGCTATTCTGGAAGAAAAAAAAACAATTCAAAATTGGATCAAAAAATATACAATTGACGGTATTATTTCGGATAACAGATTGGGGGTTTTCAGCAAGAACGTACCCTCCGTATTTATCACCCATCAATTGAATGTGATGACCGGAAATACCACTTGGATTACCAGTAAAATACATCAATCAATTATAAAAAAATATACGGAATGCTGGGTTCCCGACTTCGCTGGAACTCCAAATTTAACCGGCAAACTGGGTCATGTTGACAATCCAAACCTCAAAACAAAATACATTGGTCCCTTGAGCAGGCTTCAAAAGAAATTGTTGCCAAAAAAATATGATTTACTGATAATTCTCTCTGGTCCTGAACCTCAACGTGGCATGCTGGAAAAACATTTGAAAAAAGAAATCGTTAAATACAGCGGTAATGCAATTTTCATTGAAGGAAATATTGAAAAGGAGCAAAAAACAACCACAATTAAAAATGTGACGTATTACAACTTCATGAATTCAAATGAGTTAGAACAGGTTTTTAACGAAAGTGAAATGGTTCTTTGCCGTTCAGGTTACACTACAATCATGGATTTAGCACAACTAAGAAAGAAAGCTTTTTTTATTCCAACACCTGGGCAATATGAACAAGAATATTTAGCCAAAAAATTGAAGAAAGAAGGCCTGGTTCCTTATGCAACGCAAGATGATTTTAGAATGGAAAATATCCAAGAAATTGAGGAATATAAAGGATTGCCTCGGTTAGACTCTAAAATTGAATGGACAAATTTGTTCCAAGTTTTTGAAAAATAATTAAACATTAATTCCTAGAAATAAAAAAACCGATTCACAAGAATCGGTTTTAAAAGTATTTAAATTTTTGATTTTATTTAGCTTTCTTACTTATTTTTATTTTTTCAAGTGTAAAAGAAAATTCAGAACCTACGCCATAGGTACTGTCTACATAAATTTTCTCATCATGCGCTTCAATTATATGTTTTACAATAGATAAGCCCAAACCTGAACCACCTTCGGTTCTAGCTCCGCTCTTATCCACTCTGTAAAAACGCTCAAAAAGTCTTGGGATATTTTTTTTCTCAATTCCTTCTCCGTTATCCGTGATTCGAACAATGACTTTTTCATCTGTCAAATCTTCAATACTTACTTCGGTAGAACCTTTTACTTTTCCGTATTTGATTGAATTTATGACAAGATTCATCACTACTTGTTGGATTTTTTCTTGATCTCCAACCACCATTACCGGCTTGTTGTATTTCATGTCAAACATCAACAGGATATCTTTCTTGGAAGCTTTCATTTCGAGCAAATCAAAGACATTTTGAACTAATTTAACAATGTCAAATTCAGCAATTTCCAAGTTCAATTCCCCAATTTCGAGTTTAGAAATCATGTCTAAATCTTGTACGATATAAATCAATCTTTCTACTCCTTTTTCGGCACGCTCTAAATATTTTTTCCGGATTATTTTATCGCTCATGGCTCCGTCAATAAGAGTTGACAAATACCCTTGAACCATAAACAGGGGTGTTTTGAGCTCATGAGAAACATTCCCAAGAAACTCTCTTCTATATTCTTCCCGCACTTTTAAAGTTTCAATTTCTAACTTTTTATCCGTAGCAAACTTTTTTACTTCACGTGTAAGCGTAGCCATATCTGTTGTTATTGGCTGATTCCTAAACGTGCTTGATTCTAATAAAGAAACATCATCGTATATTTTTTTTACTTTTTTATAGATAAAACGTTCCACACGATATTGTATAACAACAAATGAAAAAGTCGCAATTGAAATAGCAAAAATTAAGCAAAACTGATACGAAACAGAAAAAAACAAATAGGTCAGAAAAGCAACTAATCCTGTAGAAAAAAGTGTGATGTAAAGCGCTGATTTGACAGCAAAGCGATATGTTTTTTTAAAATTTATTGTCATTTACACCTCAAACTTATAGCCAACTCCTTTTATTGTCTTAAACAATTCTTCTCCAATTTTCTCTCTTAATTTTCTGATGTGAACATCAATTGTTCTTCCACCAACTACGACTTCATTTCCCCAAACTTTGTCCAGAATCTCATCGCGCTTGAATACTTTTCCAGGTTTTGAAGCCAGCAGGTAGAATAATTCAAACTCTTTTCTAGGCAATGCAATTTCAATATTGTCTTTAACGATTTTATATTCTTCGCGATTTATTTCGATTCCGCCTACGTTAAGTGTTTCGCTATTTTGTTCCTTTTCTTTTAATCGGCGCAATAATGCTTTTACTTTACTGACTAATAATTTAGGTTTAATAGGCTTTGTGATATAATCATCAGCACCTGCATCAAAACCTGCAACTTGAGAATAATCTTCGCTTCTGGCTGTCAAAAAAGTGATGATGACATTACTAAGCTCGGGAATTTTTCTAATAGCTTCGCAAGCTTCCATCCCGTCCATTTCTGGCATCATTACATCCATTATAATAAGGTCGGGCAATTCTTTTTTAGCTTTTGCTATTGCCTCTCTCCCATTTGCTGCTGTAACGATTTGATACCCCTCTTGTGAAAGGTTATACCCTACAATTTCCAGGATATCCGGTTCATCGTCTACTAATAGAATCTTCGTGTTTTTTTTCTTCATAAAGCGCCAAAAATTGTTTTTGAATTGTAAATGTAATGATAAATGGGGTATTCAAATAGTGTTAACCATAATTTAATATTGGAGTGCTTTTTAGACCTAAAACAAAACATAACCATAACAAGTCAGTAACTTACATTTTACATTTCGGATGTTACTTTGCAAAAAAATTAAAACCAAATGAAATTCAAGTTACTATTTTTCACGTTATTAATAACAGCTATTTCTTTTTCTCAGAATAAAGGAACAATTTCTGGAATCTTAACAGACAAAGATGCTAATAATCAGTCATTACCTTTTGCTAACGTTCTTATCAAAGGAACAAGTATAGGAACAAATACTGATATTGATGGTAAATACACCATAACTATACTACCAGGAAATTATATCGTACAACTTAGTTTTGTGGGTTATGAATCTGTAGAGATTCCGGTAACAGTAACTGCCAATGAAACCGTAACCTTAAATAAAGCGTTAGGTTCTGGTAGCTATAAACTAGAAGATGTTATCATAAAAAATACAGCAAGCAGAGAAAAGGAAACAGCTCTTTTATTAGACCAAAAACAAGCGGTCGTAATTAAGCAAAGTATCGGTGCTCAAGAAATGGCCCGTAAAGGAGTTAGCGATGTTGAGGAAGGTTTGACAAAAATTACCGGAATCACTAAAGTTGACGGAAGAGGCTTGTTTATTAGAGGATTAGAAGACCGTTACAATAACTTATTGATAAACGACTTACAATCACCATCAAACAGTCCTTTCAAGAAAATCATTCCATTAGATTTATTTCCTACTGATGTTGTGGGAGTATTAAATATCTACAAAACTTTTAATCCTAATATTTCTGGAGATTTTGCCGGAGCAACAGTTAATATCGAAACACCTCAACCAAAAAATATCACTAAATTGAATATTGGTTTTGGATATACGACTAACAATAATCTTCAAGATTTCTTGCTTTCTGATGACGCAAATTCTACTAAAGGATCTTTAGGAATGATTGGCAATGACAGAGCTCTTCCTGGCATTTTCGGATCAGTTCCAAGCGCGCAGAAACTTTCTCCAGCTGAATACGAAAGTGGATTTGGTAAAAAATCATGGGATGTTAACAGCACAAAAAGCCCTTTAAATTCTAGTATTGGATTTTTACATGCTCAAAAATTCAATCTTGAAAAAGAAAGAAATATAAGCTATATCATGTCTTTCAATTTTGACAATAAATACTCTTACAGAGAAGGTGTTGCCAGAACTTTCAATCTTGGACAAGGGAACTACGACAAT
>JBKJXQ010000049.1:0-7559 GCA_046716235.1 Chitinophagaceae bacterium | reverse complement strand
AATTGCCACAGGCTTCAGCCTGTGGACTAAAAAAGAAAAATGAAATTGGCTTTAGCCCAATAACGATGGAAAAAATAAAAATACATAACCTGAAAAAGTTTTAAGGTGAGCTTAAATTATAAACCCTCACCCCAACACCTCATACGCCACCAATGGTTTGTTTTTATTTTTCAAGTTAACCTCTCCCACCCTGCGGCATTCAAACTGGTTTTTTAATTTTTGCCAGGCATCTTCGTTAATATATATCTGTCCCGGCTGGGCGGCATCCTGCAATCGTTGCGCGGTGTTCACCACATCGCCAATAACCGTGTAGTCGAGGCGGCGCAAACTGGCCGAACCAATATTGCCACTAACCATCTCGCCGCTGTTGATGCCTATCGAAACTTTTGGATGAAAATGCAGACCATGATCTTCGCCGGGCATTTTATCAATCGAGCGCCGCACGGCAACGGCTGTTTCCACAGCTCTTGCTAAATGATTATCGCCACGAAATACAGCCATTACCGCATCGACAATAAACTTATCAACCTGTCCTTCATTACCCAAAATTTCTTTTACCATCACATCAAAATATTTGTTGAGCAGGTGTACCACTCTGTCGGCGGGTTCGGTTTCTGTAATAGAAGTAAAGCTGCAAATGTCAATGAACAATACGCTGCCATCAATGATTTCGCTGTTCATCAATTCATTTTCAAATTCTTCACCGCTCATAAAATTCAATACCGTTTCATCCACATACATTTTCAGAATATTATTTTCCTTGATTGCTTTAATAGTTTCCCGGGTTTGAAGAACATGCTTTAAGGTTTTCTCCATCGTAAGAGAAAGGTCTTCAAAATTGATAGGCTTGGTAATAAAATCAAATGCACCACGGTTCATCGCTGTGCGGATATTATCCATATCACCATAGGCAGAAACAATGACTGACTTTATCAGCGGACTTGATTCACTCAACCGGCTTAGTAATGTCAGTCCATCCATCTCCGGCATATTAATATCACTCAAAACAATGTCTACATCGGGATGCTGCTGAATTTTATCCAACGCATCATTCCCATTAACAGCGAAAATAAATTCGTATTGCTGCTCCCGTATCTTCTGGCGAAATTTTTGTTTGATGAGCATCTCTAAATCTGCCTCATCATCGGCCACTAAAATTTTTGCCATCAGTTTATTATTTTAAGTTTTTCTTTTAATGCGGTAAAATCAACCGGCTTGGTTAGAAAGTCGTCTGCACCCAATTGCTTGGCTATATTAAAGTTTTCCGCATCGCCATAAGCAGTTATCATCATTACCAATGGTGGTGGTTTGTGATATTTTTTCTTAATCTGCTCCAGCAAGTCAAGGCCACTCATGCCTGGCATATTGATGTCTGACAGTATCAGTACAGCTTCATGTTCATGACTATTAAGATACTTCAGTGCATCTTCTCCGGAAAAGGCGAATACGAATTCCATTTCGCCGCTTTTTATTTCTTTTCTGAAGCGTTGTTCAAAAAGAATTTTTACGTCCTGTTCATCGTCTACTACTAAAATTTTCATTTGCTGAATTTAATATTTATGCTGGTAAGATAATTATAAATTGAGAACCTTCGCCTTCCATAGTTTCCACTTTTAATTCACCACCATGTGCTTTAATGATGTCGTAGCTTAAAGATAGGCCTAAACCGGTTCCCTGCCCCGTGGGTTTGGTGGTAAAAAAGGGTTGGAATATTTTATCCAATATATTTTGAGGGATGCCGTTACCGTTATCTTTTACGCTTATCAAGACCTCACCCCCAGCCCCTCTCCCAGATAGATGGGGGCCGGGTCTTTTTGTTGTAACGGTCACTATTGGTTCGTACTCCATGCCATCCTTTAGCGGATGGGAGCTCTTCTTTTTTTCATCTACCACATAAAAAGCATTCGTAATTAAATTCAAAATCACTCTACCAATATCCTGCGGAATGATGCTGATGTTACCGATGCTTTCATCATAATCTGTAACCATGGTTGCATTAAATGTTTTGTCTTTTGCTCTTAAACCATGATAAGCCAATCTTAAATATTCATCCGCCAATGCATTGATGTTTGTTGGTTCTTTAACACCACTGCTGCTTCGGCTGTGTTGCAACATTCCTTTTACAATGGAATCGGCTCTTTTACCGTGGTGGTTAATTTTTTTTTCGTTATCTATTACATCATTTGCAATTGCTTTTGCTTGATCTAAATTTCCTTTATCCATTTCATCTTTCATCTCCATCAATAATTCTGTATTTACCTCTGAAAAATTATTGACAAAGTTTAACGGGTTTTGAATTTCGTGGGCTATACCGGCAGTTAGTTCTCCAAGCGATGCCATTTTTTCCCGCTGTACCAGTTGAGCCTGTGTTGATTTTAAATCTTCAAAAGCCTGTTCAACTTTTAATTTCTGAAAATCGGTTTCCTGTTTTTGATTTTCCAGCAGTGCATAAGCTTTTTTTCTGTGCCGGTTATTGCGCCAAAGAAGGCATGCAATTAAAAGCATGATAAGTAGGCCGGAGAATAAAATAAAAGTCTGCACTTTACTTTTATACTTTTCCTGGGCAGATAAAATTTCCTGTTGTTTCACTCGTTCGTTGAAAGTAATATTTTGAACTTCCCTGTCTTTATCCTTGCTGAAAATACTATCTTTTAGGGAATGGAAAAGCTCTGTGTATTTAAGTGCACTGTCTTTATTGCCTGTTATTTTATATCCCTGTGCAAGATTATTTACAGCTTCAAGGAGGTTTTTTCTTTCTAAATCAGGGTTGGTTGATTGAGCAACTATCTTTGCATAATAAAGAGATGAATCTAGTTGTCCGGCCATTTTATATAAAGTTGACATGCCGCTAAAAGCTTGCAAAGTGTCTCTAAAATGACCGTTTTTTACATGCAGTGATATGGCCAGATAATAATTTTCTTTTGCGGTTTTATATTTTCCCTGCATAGTTTGAATGGTTGCTAACAGATAAACAGGAAATCCCCATTTAGCGCCATTAAAAAGCTCATTCTGATCTATAGATCTTTGGGTATATTTTAAAGCAGAATCAAGTTTATTCATCAGAAGATAAGTTTGGCCAATTTCTGCCAAAAATAAAGGTGCAAGCCGGTGCCCTGGAAATATAAATACCCCTTTTAAATTATTAGCCTCCGCAATTTGCTCTCCTGAAATACCATGTAATAATGCGTTCGTATAATCAAAAATTTCTCTGTAGTTCCCCTGTAAAAGTAAATGTGCAGAAGCAATACCTATTTTGTTTTGAATTTCTTCATAAATACTTAAAGCACTTAAAGTATATTTTATAGTGTAGATAAAGTTATAATTACGGCCATTAGCTAAGGCATTCGCAAAAAAGCAATCCGCTTCTCCTTTTTTATAATGTAGTTCTTGAGCCAGCAATAAACCTTGTTGTGCATATTTTATTGCAGAATCAAATTGTGTTTGTTGATTACTTAAATGCACTAAAGCATTTACTTCAGCTGTATCGTTTTTTTGCAGGTTTATAATAGCCTTTAAACTATCTCTTATATTTTGCTCCTGCGCAGTAATGGTATTAATGCTAAATAAAAGCAGCAGTATCAATATTTTACTTTTCATCAGTTGATAAAATAATTTTTTATTGCAAGGGCAAATAAATATTGAATGTTGATTCTTCACCTTCCTTCGTTTCTACTTTTATTTCTCCACCGTGTGCTTTTACAATATCATAACTCAATGATAAACCCAACCCTGTTCCCTGACCTGTTGGTTTAGTAGTAAAGAAGGGTTGAAAGATTTTATCCACTACTTTTTGAGAGATGCCGTTACCATTGTCTGAAACTTTTATTTCTACTTTGTCATTTATTTTCATTGTACTTACTGAAACCGTTGGATCATATCCATCACCAGACGTTTTCTTCTTTTCTGTAACTGCATAAAATGCATTAGTAATTAAATTCAAAATCACTCTTCCAATATCCTGCGGAATAATATTGATGTTGCCAATCGTTTCATCAAAATCGGTTTTCATCGTTGCATTGAAAGATTTGTCTTTTGCTCTTAATCCATGATAAGCCAACCGCAAATATTCATCTGCCAGTGCATTAATATCGGTTGGTTCTTTAACACCACTGCTGCTTCGGCTATGTTGCAGCATCCCTTTTACAATAGCATCGGCTCTTCTGCCGTGGTGGTTTATTTTTTCTTCGTTATCTATTACATCATTTGCAATTGCTTTTGCTTCATCTAAATTTCCTTTATCCATTTCATCTTTCATTTCCACCAGTAATTCTTTATTTACCTCCGAAAAATTATTGACAAAGTTTAACGGGTTTTGAATTTCATGAGCAATTCCAGCAGTAAGTTCACCAAGGCTGGCCATTTTTTCTGATTGAATGAGCTGGGATTGAGCTTCCTTCAATTCACTCAATGCAGTTTCAATACTTTGTTTAGCTATCTCAAGAATAGTAAAATCTTCATACCGGGAATAAGCAATTGAAAATGTAACTGCAAAAGAGGCTGCAATATTAATTTCCTCTTCTGCAAGTGGAGTAATATTTCCAATATATAACATACCCTGTACAAAAGGGATAAAATGTAAATCCAGTGATTCGGGTGGATTGGATGCATCCTGATAAGCATTCCTATCCTGAATTTGGCCCAGTTCAAGCATAGATTGAGTCCAGTTAATAAAATCATTTTTGCCCCAGTGCTCCCTGTATATACTTTTTTTTCTCCAATATTCAATTACATTGACAATAAAAGCATTAATCTGAAATGGAAGTTTTAGTACAGCCAGTGAGTGCCCATCCGGTGACGACAGATAAACCTGAACGATTTCCGTTTTTTCGTCAATGATAAAAACTCCGCAACGAATAAACGGAACATCCAGTGTTTTCAATTCATTCCATATCAAAGGTGTAATGCTTTGCAGATCTGTTGTTGATCGCATGCTGGCAATCTGCCCTCTGACCCTATCCAGTGAACTCTGCTTTTTTACATCTCTTGCCTGCGCTTCTGCCTTCTGCAAATCAAGGAAACGGGTATAGATTAACCCAAACACTTGTGAAAACCGGATCATGATATTACATTCCTCTACTGTGAGAACATTCAGGGAAATAACATTAATAGTTCCCTCGGAAAAAAAGAAGGAATAAAAATATTCCTGCGGATTAAACTGCTGTTGTTTAGGTAAAGACAGGTAGGTAGACATGGTTTGGTAGTACCGTCTTACCTGTTCTCCCTCAAGTATAGTTACCGCATATGGATTATTTTGTTTCCGGGCAGGGATAATATTTTCATACACCGGGTGGATATGTAAGTTAACATAATCAAGAATCCGGATAACTTCCTGGCTATCTGAAAAAGTTGTCAGCCAGATTTCCATTGCATCGTTGGCATCATCAAAGATGCCTACTCCTGTACGTATGGCTTTAATGTTAAGTTCATTTAGTTGCTGAAATAATACAGCTGATGTTTCTGCCAACTCTGAACTGATGCGCATTGCCGTTGCCCTTATTCTAACCTTTTCCAATGCAGCCTCCACTTCAAGCTCCCGGTTTTTACTTTGTAATTCTATTGCAATAGCTTTCAGCCGATCATTTAGTGAAGCATTTAAATCTTTAAGTTTTTGTTCCTGCCTGCTATCCATTTACATTCAATTTAAAGAATCGCCGGAATAACTCTATATGTACCGGAAAACAGTTTAGAGCTGAGTATTTTTGGGAAGTGCAATTTTATTTTTGCTTTGTGTTTTCTTTTTCAGTTAAGCATGAGGCTTATTTTCAAATATAAATAATACAGGCCTTTATTATTTTAGCACAAATAACAAGTGAATTTATTCTGCTGTAAAAGGGTCAATAACAGTTGCTATTTCCGTTATACTGTTTGCTGGAAATCCACCCAGCCTCGCATGTTCACGAATCAATTCTTCATTGGCCGCAAGGTAAATACAATAGATTTTGTCACCCGCCACATAACTGTGGATCCATTGAATGTCAGAACCTAACGTACAGAGTACTTCTCTTGATTTTTGTGAAATTGATTTCAGGCTTTCTGCTGAGAGATTACCGGCCCCCTGTATTTGTCTCTCAATGATAAATTTTGGCATAATTGATATTTTAGTTTGTAAAATTGTTTCGACTACTTTTCTACATTATCGATTGAAACATTTATGGCGTTTGCTTTTAAAAGCGTCTGGTAAACTACACAGTATCGTTCTGTTAATTTTATTAAATTAGCAATTTTATCTTCAGGTTCATCTGTCTGGAGTTGAAATTGCAGACGGATCGTTTTAAAACCGACAGGTGCGTTTTTGTCCACAGATAATGTCCCCCTGAAATCCAAATCTCCTTCTGTATGAATATAAGCACTTTTCAAATCAAATTCAATAGCCGTAGCTACTGCTTTAAGAGTTACACCAGCACATGCAGCTAAAGCCTCTAACAGCATATCCCCCGAACAAACTGACAGACCATCACCGCCTGATGCCGGATGAAGCCCTGCTTCAGAAAGCATTTTTCCAGTTTCAATTTTACAGGTAATCCCTTCACCGGCTTTAGCAGAAGCTCTTAAAGTTACCAGTGCAGTTTCAGGTTTTAGCTTATACATTTCTTTTAGCGGGCCCTGAAGCATTTTTAATTGAAAAGCATCCATATCTTAAATTAAATTTTAAATGATGAGCAAAGTTATCTTTTCAAAATAGGAAGAATTTTTTATTAAAATTCAAATCTGGATAATAAATATTATTCATCCCCATCTTTCGTTTCCACTTTCAACTACAACCATGTGCTTTTACAAAATCATACTCAACCTGAACCACTGATTTGCAGCGATTCATGAATCTCACTAATTTTATCTCCTTCTAATAAGATTTATTTTTTTATTTTTTTAAACTCTACATTACCTGATTACCGCAATAGGCAATTGAATAATAAACTCACTTCCTTCACCTTCCTTCGTCTCCACTTTCAACTCTCCACCATGTGCTTTTACAATATCATAACTCAATGATAAACCTAATCCCGTTCCCTGCCCGGTTGGTTTGGTGGTAAAGAAGGGTTGAAATATTTTATCTAAAACTTTTGGTGGGATGCCGTTGCCATTGTCTGCAACGCTTATTTCAACTTTACCAATACTCTTTTTTGTTCTTACTGAAACAGTTGGTTCGTAGCTGTCACCCTGAGCTTGTCGAAGGGCTTTCTTTTCATCCACCACATAAAAAGCATTCGTTATTAAATTTAAAATTACCCTTCCAATATCCTGTGGAATGATATTGATGTTACCAATGCTTTCATCAAATTCCGTTTTCATTATAACATTAAACGATTTGTCTTTTGCACGAAGACCATGATATGCCAATCGTAAATATTCATCTGCCAGTGCATTGATATCGGTGGGTTCTTTTGCACCAGTGCTACTGCGGCTGTGTTGCAACATACCTTTCACTATTCCATCTGCCCGTTTACCATGATGCAATATTTTTTCAAGATTTTGTTTTACATCATCTGCAATAGCAATAGCATCTTCTTTATTATTGTTCCCCAACTCAGTTATCATTTCATCCAACAACTCCGTACTTA
>JBKJXQ010000048.1:0-3409 GCA_046716235.1 Chitinophagaceae bacterium | reverse complement strand
ACGTATTCCTATCACCGTGGACAATTTTGTTATTATTGCTGGTGGCGGTGGCGGTGGGTGCGGTGTTGGCAGAAATAGCATAACTGAGTATGGTGGTGGCGGTGGCGGTGGCGCAGCCTCCTCGGTGGCAAATGGCGGAACGGGTGGTGGAACCACAGCTATTGTTTGTTTTATACAATGTAGTTGCTCCCTTACTTCCATTGCACAAAATGGTAATAGTGGATTACTTACTACAGGTGGCCCCGGTGGAGCAGGGGCAAATAATGGTGGCAATGGTGGTAATGGTGGTGGTTTGGGTATAGCAGGACAAAATGGTAGTGGTACTGGGGCTGGCATAGGCGGATTGCCGGGTCGGGCGGTCGCTTCCTCCGGAGGCCCGAGCGGAATTATCATTAATAATCTTAATGGCGGACAGGTGTTTGGTGTTGTTCAATAAAAAGAATAATGATTCTTCCTATGATTCATTTTGTTTTTTATCATTCATAAAGGATTTATGAAAAAGAAATTTATTCTCTTCATTGCTTTCAGTGTTGCGATTGTGTGCCGGGCACAGCAGGTAATTCATTTAGCGAATGGAGCTGTATTCAGTATACAAAATAATACCGAAGTAAGTATGTTGGGAGGTATAACACTGGAAGAAGGAAGTAGTCTTACCAATAATGGGATGCTCCGGTTAAAAAATAACCCCGTTGCTAACATAAGTAACTGGACGGATAACTCATTAGCCGGTGCATTAAGCGGTACAGGCATGGTAATCTTTAACAGCAGCAATCAACATAGTTTTACAGGACTTAGTAATTTTTATTCTTTACAAATAAACACCGGTGGAATTTTACTCAATAACAATCTTGCCGTCTCCAATCAACTTCATCTTATCAATGGAAAAGTTGTAACCGGCACCAATTATATATTTCTCAACAACAATACTGCATCCTCCTTTTTAAATGATGGTGGGAATACAGGATATCCTAATAGCTGGATCAATGGTAATTTCCGGAGGTTAATAACTACTAACAACTCTACGTATGATTTCCCGGTTGGAAATGATACTAAGTGCAACCTTCTTCAATTTGTAAATAACAACATCGCCGGAACTGCTCAGCTCACTGCATCATTTGGAGCTAAGCCTGGAACGGATGTAGGATTAAATGTATCAGAGGACGGCTCTCAATACTTAGGTGTAAATAATGGAGGTGTATGGAAGCTTGTTCCGGATATTTCGCCATCAGGGGGAAATTACACATTGCAACTTTACTTTAATGGATTTACGGGGCTTGCCGATAACCAGTTTGGTATGTTGAGGCGTCCCGATGCAAGCAGTAATGCTGCTGATTGGTCAGTACCAACAGGTAGCTCATTGGAAACATTGGGTGCTTCAGGAAGAAAGGTCAGTGATGGGTATGCAAGACGTATTAATATTGCTGAATTTAGTCAATGGGGTATCGGCCAGTTCCAACCTTCTGTTTTCACCTGGTATCAGGATTCCGATGGCGATAGTTATGGTAATGCAGAAGTAACTCAACAATCCTCTACTCAACCTCCCGGATATATAAGCAATGCTACAGATTGTAATGATGGAAATGCGGCGGTTCATCCCGGCGCAATAGAAGTATGTAATGGAATTGATGATGATTGCAACGGACTGACTGATAATGCAGATCCGGGTATCACAGGTCAAACGATATGGTATGCTGATACGGATGGCGATGGATATGGCGATCCCGGAGTTTCGACCCCTGCTTGTAACCAACCCCCGGATTATGTTAGTAATAATGATGATTGTAACGATACAGACATCTCCATTACGATTCAAACTTTATGGTATGCCGATACAGATAATGATGGGTATGGAAATACGGCAGTCACAACGCTTTCATGCAATCAGCCGGAGGGTTATGTGAGTAATGACAATGATTGCGATGATAGCAATAATGCTATTACAGTGGGAATGATATGGTATGCTGATGAAGATAATGATGGTTATGGAAATGCAGTTATTACAAAGAGTGCATGCAACCAGCCTACCGGTTATGTGGGGAATGATGATGATTGTAACGATGCCAAAGGAAAGATCTATCCCGGGGCCACCGAGGTTTGTAATGGAGTTGATGATGATTGTGACGGGCAAACGGATGAAGGTTGTGCCACTATCAATATAAGTGATGCTGAGGTGTATGAATCAGAAGGGCTGGTCAATATAAACGTTACACTGTCAATGGCAATCAATCAACCTGTAAAGATCAATTACAAAACAATTGATAGAACAGCTGTTTCTTCAGGACGAAATAAAGATTACAAAGGAGTTGGTAATGGCAGTTTAACAATACCTGCCGGACAAACAAACGGCATCATTTCTATTGGGATTGTTTCGGACAATCTTAACGAAAGCGACGAGTATTTTGATATAGAACTCACAAAGGTTGTCAATGCATTACCGGGAGACAACTCCGGAAGGGTAACTATTCATAACGGAACGCCAACATATATGACCAGGGTCGAAAACGAAAAAATGAAAGTAATTGTGATTGAAGGATTGGAGGTGAAAATCTTTCCTAATCCAAGTACGAATAATTTCACATTAAATGTGAATGCTAACACAAAAGAAAAAATAGCAATGCAGGTAATAGATATGTACGGAAGAATTATTGAAACAAGAAATGTAAATGCTAATTCAATGATACGGTTTGGTGATAAGTATAGACCAGGGACATATTTTGTAAAAATTATGCAGGGCAAAGAACATAAAGAAATAAAACTGATAAAGCTTAATGAATAACATTAAAACTTTCAATTATGAATCCAACCTCTTTCATCTCTTGTTTTTTTGTTTTGTTGCTTGCGGCAGGAAATGAAAAAAATGTTCAAAGCGAAGAAAATGCAGTCCAGGGCAAAATGTATTTTGCTGACAAATCCTTTACAGCTGACAATTCAGGCAGCAAAAAAAATTTTTCATCTAATGAGTTCATTTATGGAAGACTTGAATTAACCGGACAAACCATAAGACAGGTTTTTAAGATCAGGGAAACAAGCAGGGCATTACCTTATCCTTTTTTAGTTTATAACCTTAGCATCTGGAAAAATGGTGAGCAGCTAGGTTCATCAAGCAGAAATAATTGTTTGTTATTATCAGATGAAGACGCAAATAGCTCTTCACTAAATTTTGATGTATTACCTGAGCCTTCTAAATCTAAAAGTGTATTCTCTTTGTTGGAAGATTTTAGTGCAGGGCTTGGTTTTGTTCCTCTTTACAATGTAGTTGATCAGGATCATTTCCCTGAAGCAGGAAAATACCTGGTTAAAATAAAATTTTTTTATCGTTCGGTGAATGCATGGGATAAAGAAGAAGATGAGGATAAATGGCCTGCACTTGAAGATGAATTCGAATTCAATTTTCAGGAAAGTGATATTG
>JBKJXQ010000047.1:0-3702 GCA_046716235.1 Chitinophagaceae bacterium | reverse complement strand
GTTGAAGAACGTGGCATCGCTGAAGTTTATTGAAATTACTGCAGGTAATAACCAGGATGGAGTTGCCTACAGAATGGCAGAAAGAACTAATAACGCTAACCAGCAATTTATTACTTCCGCATTAAGTATTTCGAGATATCAATTCACACTTAAATTCCCGGGTGACGTTTATTTCTTACCCGCACATGCAACCGACAAAGCACTGGAACGTCCAGGAGGAAATCTTAATAATGGCACAGAATTACAGATCTGGACCAAGATGTCGGGTAATGCAAACCAATTATGGAAGATCGAACATGATCCTTACATGAATGCATACTTTATTAAGCCTTCCAGTAATACACGTAAAACGATAGAAGTGTTGAGTTTTGCCAAAGAAAATGGCGGAAAAGCAGGGATCTGGGATAAATGGGAAGGAGATAATTTCAATCAGCGATGGATCATCTTACCTGTGGTAAGAAAAAGCGACCGGTATGTGATCATCAACATGAATAGCGGTAAATTTCTTGATGTAAGTGGAGCAGGCCGTAGCGATGGAACTAAGGTGCACCAATGGGAATATGTAAATGCTGATAACCAGGAATGGTTAATACAAAAAGCTAATTAAAGTACTGGCTAGGGGTATGACCGATTGTTCAATTATTCTGACATTATTCGTGACTGCAAATAAGAACCAGCATCAACATTTTATTTAAAGCCTTTCCCATCTTAGATACATTCTATAGACCCCGGAATTTCCTTCGAAAATAGATTCAAAAATGTCTGGAGCATGGGGGTGTGCAGGTGCGATTTCTTCCCTGAGATCGTAACTGTATTCGAAACTAACGCCTCTCTTACTTGCCACAAAGACCGGTGTACTGATTAATGCTTCAGGATTTAATTGATTGGTGTATTGATACACCCCTAGTGGAAGGTTCCCTTTAATTTTATCAGCTGGTATACGATGTTTCATCCCTAATGAACGAAATCGCATGTAGGGCATTTCATTGACAGCCGTATCAAGAATAGACGACCAGTTTATTTCAAATTGGTTTCGGCCATGTTCATCCCATTCCCATATTGAAGGAACAACTATTAAATAGTTATTGTCTGTAATTTCACCTTCCCAGATCTTGAGTGGTAATCTGTTACCATGCCATTGCGTACTCGGGGGGATGGTTCGTAAAGTCCATGGATTAAATGGATACGAATCACCAGTTTTTAATCCCCCGTTATCACTCCTGCTTCCTGCATTTATTCGATTAATTTGTCCATTTATATCTCCAATAACTTTTGTTTGATAGAATTCGCCTTTAGTAGCTCTTTTATATTCATCAACTATATAAGAATCAGTCCTGATGTATACCTCATCACCTTTTCCATCCCCTTCAAAAGGATCATCAGAAGTTTCTTTTTCAACTGTGAATCCCAGGAGGATCAGCCGGTAACGCCCTGGTTGTATTTTTCGTGGATTCGGCTCGACGGTTATTTGCTGTCTTACATGATTAAATGAAATGGTACCTCCTTCAAAAATTTGCTTATCAACCGTTTCCTGGTAAGCATTCGAAAACCTTTCTGAATTAAATAGTGGAAATCCAATCGGGCCTTGTTCCCAGCCCTGTTGTGCCCATTTTGAAAAAATAGGTTCTTTAACAAGAACAGGAACATTTTTTACAGGAGTAAAATAAAGCCAACCCCGGTCAAAAGCCTGCCACCAACCATACTCCTTTGGTGATGGACATTGAATTGGAACGGGACTTTCAGGCTTGGGATTACCAATTTCACGGGCAAAATATCTAAAATCATCAAGCATTTTCTGTGATTGAGAAAAAGCTCCATAAGTAAGTATCATAAAAAAAACCAGCAGGAGTTTTTGCCTTTTATAAGTCATAAAAAAATGTATTAAAAAAGTTAAAATTACAAAGACGGTAATTGACCTTTAAGATAATGATTTGTTTTTGTTTCCTGTAAATTCGTACAAAATGCAAGCAACAGTTTATAAATCAACCGGCAGTTGGTACATAATAAAAGATGAAGCTGGAAAATTCTGGAATGCCCGGATGAAAGGGGTAATGAAACTGGAGGATATTACTTCTACCAACCCGGTGGCAGTGGGTGATGAAGTGGTGGCAGACATTGAAAATGATACAGACGGCACAGCTATTATTACTGAAATAAAAAACCGCAATAATTATATCAATCGCCAATCGCCGCGGCATAAATACCAGCATCATATTGTGGCAGCTAACCTTGATCAGTCCATGCTGGTAGCTACTATAAAAGAACCACGGACTTCGCAGGGTTTTATTGACAGGTTTTTAGTGGCATCTGAAATGTATCATGTCACCCCGTTTATTGTTTTTAATAAATCTGATTTATACAAAACAAAAGAATTGGAAAAATATGAACAATGGAAGGCCATGTATGAAGCCATCGGATATAATGTTTTTTTAATCAGTGCAGAAAAAAAGGAAGGTGTGGAGGATGTACTAAAGCTGTTGCAAAATAAAACAACGCTTATAAGCGGCCATAGCGGTGTAGGCAAATCTTCATTTTTAAATGTAGTGTTTCCGGATATACACTTAAAAACCCGGGAAATAAGTGGCTGGAGTGGTAAAGGACAACATACCACCACTTTCGCAGAAATGTTTGATCTTCCCTATGGTGGCAGAATAATAGATACACCGGGTATGAGGGAATTTGGTCTGGTAGATATAGAAAAACAGGAAGTATCCCATTATTTTCCTGAAATGAGAGATCGGCTGAATGGTTGCCAGTACAATAATTGTCTGCATGTAAACGAACCTGATTGTGCCATCAAAGATGCCGTGGCTAATGGTGAAGTTCATGAAGACAGGTATGTCAGCTATGTGAATATTATGGAGAGTATTGAGCAGAAGAGCTATTAAATTCCTATCCTCTGAAGGACTTAAATAGCTAATGAATATTATTGCAGAAGTGAAAGAATTCAGGCAATATTCCTCCGCCCTTCATTAAATAATTTTCCTTCCAGCTCAGCCGCCAGTTCTACCACTGCTTTGTTGTCTTTATTGAGTGCATCACGGGTTTTTGTTGGAAAAATAGTAATGCCGTTGTAAATATTATAATTTAGGGTGAGCTGATGACCTTTGAATTTGAATTCCCAATATATGGTATCAAAATCATCTTCTTTGTGGGAGAATTTTATACTGAAATCCTGGCTCAGGATATCAGCTACCTGGTAGAATTGTTTTAATCCACCATCATCGGAGATTACGGCTTCGGTACATCCGAGATTGGTTCGTAGGGTAAGGCTCATAGTAAAGGTGTTTAAGTTTATTCATAAGAGTGGATTCAATTGTGTTTAGCTGCATAGTCATATTAAATTAACTTCGAAACTTTTTAGCCTTCCTTGCAGCCTTTACAGCATCGGGATCACCGCTCATTAATTTTTCCGCACCTACATTTTTACCGTTGCTTGGGCAACCGCTTTTGCGTTTAAACATATTGCCGAGCATACCACACGATGATAATAAAACCATGAAACTCAAGCTGACAGCAAAAAAGCGAATGTTTTTCATTAGTATAAGTTACCTGAATAACGAAATTAAAATAAAATAATTGCAGCTACTATAGGAAAATTACGAGCCGGATAGCTTCTGTTTTAGACTTAGTTATCACAGTCAGTATCTTGATTCTCTTCATCCCACCCCATTAAACTCATTTCTTTTCCCTGAACCAATC
>JBKJXQ010000046.1:0-3541 GCA_046716235.1 Chitinophagaceae bacterium | reverse complement strand
CAACCGGATCGTGGTTTACCGATACTTGCGCGGCCTGACGGTCGACAACATGAAAAACCTGCATACTGCGGCATCAGATCTGATTTATTTATTAAAAACTGAATATCATTTGAAATAAAATAATATGGAAGTACATGCCCACACTCATACCGCAAGAAAAAAATGGACTCATTATTTCTGGGAGTTTTTAATGTTGTTTCTCGCTGTGTTCTGCGGCTTTTTAGCAGAAAACAAAAGGGAGCATATGGTAGAGCATCAGCGGGAAAAAAAATTTGCTGTATCACTGTACGAAGATCTGAAAAAAGATACCGTTGATTTAAGCGGTGACATTCCAAATTGGGAATCGCTGCTGAAAAACCTGGATACAGTACGGGCGGAAATTGAGAAGCCCATTCCAAAAAGAGATGTTTTATTACTTTACAAAAATGCTGCATTGATGCGGGGCTATGATAATTTTGAATACCATGATCGTACTATAGAACAATTAAAGAATGGCGGAAATTTCAGGCTTATTAGAAAAGCGGCCATCTCCGATTCGCTGATTGATTATGATGCCGCCATCAAAAGCAGGTTAAGAGACCAGGAAATGCAATCGAATGTTATTTATCAGGCAATAAATTTTTTGCAGGATAAATTGTTCAGTTCAAAATTCTACGGAAAAAATGCAGGGGTTAACGAAGGCCAAATTGATTCTGCCTTTAAAGTAAGCCCGGAGATTTTTATATCGCCAAAGGAAAAAGAAGCTGAATTGTTTGAATATTATAACCACCTTCAGTATTATAAATTAATGACCCGTTACAGGCTTGGTACATCCAAAACACTTCTTAGAAAAGCAACCAACCTCATTGAATTAATTAAAAAAGAATATCACCTGGAATGAAAAAATTATGAAATATGAATGCAGAATTATGAATGGCTTTACAAACTTCAACAATCAATTCATAATTTATAACTTAAAACTTATTACCTAATACTTATAACTTAACAATGGAAGTACATGCACATTCTCATACAGCAAGAAAAAAATGGACCCACTATCTCTGGGAGTTTTTAATGTTGTTCCTCGCTGTGTTCTGCGGATTTCTGGCAGAGTACCAGTTGGAGCATACAATTGAGAAGCAAAAGGGAACTGATTATATAAAAAGCATGATTGAGGATTTGCAAAATGATACTGCTAAACTTAACAAAGTGACCGGTTCATTGATCAATATTAATAAATCAATCGATACGATTATTTTATATTACAACGATATTGGAATGGATACAAATCCGGTGTTATTGAAAAATTTAAGAGCTATCAATGGGTTTCCAACTTTTTTTTATTCAGATCGTACCATTCAACAGTTGAAGAATTCGGGCGGTATGCGGTTGATAAAAGATAAAAAAGCAGCCGACGGTATTATGGAATATGATGCCACTATCAGGAACTATGAAAATAATGCTACTTATGTTCAACGGTACTGGGAAGGATTAACTGAACACCGTTTAAACATAATCGACCGGCAATCTTTGGACAACCTGATTTCGAATTCAGCAGCTTCGAAAGTCAAACCAAATTATTTGATTACCGATGATCCGATAACGTTGAGGAAATTTAAAAATCTCATTTATGAATTGCAATTCTACCATAGAAATACGATAAGAGATAATACAAGATTGGTAGAAAAAGCTATAGGACTCATGAAAGCATTAAGAACTCAATATCACTTACAATAGCATATTTATGGAAGTGCATGCCCACTCTCACACCGCCCGAAAAAAATGGACGCATTATCTCTGGGAATTTCTCATGTTGTTTCTGGCAGTATTCTGCGGATTTTTGGCAGAGTACCAGCTGGAACATAAAATTGAAAGAGACCGGGAAAAGGAATTTATTGAAACAATGACAAGTGATTTAAATGAAGACACCACCCTATTAAGTAATTCCATTTCTAATTTTAAACAAAAAGGAATTGAACTGGACAGCTTAATCATTTTATTAAACTCAACAAACATAAAAGACCACGGTTCTGAACTTTATTATTATGGGAGAAAAGCAAATCGGTTTACGTTTTTTTCAAGTACAGACCGTACTATTCAACAAATGAAAAACTCGGGTGCTTTCCGTCTAATCAGGAATAGTAACGCCGCTTCAAATATTTTACAGTATTATTCAGAAATGAATGATTTAAATCTTTTACAAAATAATACCAACGACCTTTCGATGGAATATCGCTCTATTACATATACTCTTTTTAATCCAGTTGTATTTGAAACTATCGTAAATGATGAAACAAAAAATATTATTATCAAACCTATTGGAAACCCTGCACTGATTAGCTATGATAAATCTGCTATAGAAAGGCTAAGTTCCATTCTGCATTATATGAAAGCGTCAAGATTGGTTTTGTATGATAGATATATTATTTTAAGGAAAAAAGCAACCGAATTAATTGAACTGCTTAAAAAAGAATATCACCTGAAATAAATATTATGGAAGTACATGCACATTCTCATACATCAAGAAAAAAATGGACACATTATTTCTGGGAGTTTTTAATGTTATTCCTCGCTGTGTTCTGCGGTTTCTTCGCAGAATACCAGTTAGAACATAAAATTGAAAAAGACAGAGAGAAACAATATATAAATAGTATACTCGAAGACTTGACAGAAGATACATCAGCACTTTCGGCCACTATTAAATCTTATCTTGAAAGCCAGGAAAAAAATGACACACTAATCCGGCTCTTAAGCAGTGTAGATGTAAAAAATCAGGGTTCTTCGCTTTATTACCTTGGCCGGGTAGCATCCAGAAGAGTACGCCTCGTCATTCGTGATGCTACTATTCAGCAGCTAAAAAATTCCGGCGGTTTAAGGCTTATCCGGAAGCAAAAAGTTTCAAAGGCTATTATTGAATATTACAATAATCTTGTTTTTATAGATTACCTGCAGAAAATTGAAGACGATGAAATAATGGAGTACCGGAAAATGGCGGTGGATGTTTATCACCCTGTTTTATTTAATGAAATTGTTATAGAGAGCAATAATACGGTTATCCGGCCACCGGGTAATCCGTCTTTATTAACTTATGATCCAAAAATACTTTTACGGATTGCCGGAATGGTTTCTTATATCAGAAACACAGGAATAGGCCTTGCGCAAAGAGAAGCTGAAATGAGAGCAGCAGCCAGTGATTTAATCCGGCTGATAAAAGAAGAATATCATCTGAAATAAAACAATTTATGGAAGTACACCACCATGCCCACACCGCCCGAAAAAAATGGACCCATTATTTCTGGGAGTTTATTATGTTGTTCCTTGCTGTGTTCTGCGGATTTTTGGCCGAGTATCAGCTGGAGCATAAGATTGAAAAAGACCGTGCCCATGAATTTGCTGAATTACTCATAGATGATTTAAAGAAAGATACTGGTCAGCTAACTTCCGAACTTAAACAAATTGATTTTGTGGCACCCCGGATTGATACTTTCCGGAGCCTTACCCAAACGAAAAATATCAGCGATTTCCCGGGAGGCACCTGGTATTATTATGCCCGGTTCGCAAG
>JBKJXQ010000045.1:0-5010 GCA_046716235.1 Chitinophagaceae bacterium | reverse complement strand
CCGGAAACCGGAAGTGATAGATGCTCTTACATTAAATGCATCACTAAATTTATAGCGGCTTGCCAATTTGTAATTCAGCGTGGAGCCAAAATCACTGTAATTTTCAAAACGCAATGCTCCGGCTACTAAAAAACTGGTAGTAACATCCTGTTCCAGGTCAAGATAGACAGATTTGGCATTCCGGTTATTGTTATTGGAATTTATAAATCCTGAAAACACCTGGGCACCTGCTCCAGCCGCAGTTGGAGGGTCATAATTTTTATAAGAGGCTTCTTCCCCGCCCCTGACCTGAAAATTTTCTAATCTTAATTCAACCCCCCCTGCCACGTTAAGCCCTTCGAACACATTATATTTTCTTGAAAGATCTGCATTGAAAGTATTTTGTCCAAATTTCAATCCCCCTGCATCAAAAGAGGTTTGCATGTTTCCGGCAATAAAAAATTGTGAGTAATTAACAGAATTGTCTATGGTAAAATCAAACTTACTCATGCCATAGGTATAACTGAAGTCGGCATTCCAATGATTAAATTTTGTACGAATACCCAACGAAGTGGAAACATCTTTAAGATCAGAATTTATGAAGGGTAAAAAACCATTGGGGTAAATAGCAAAAACCTGTGGGGCATATTTTTTTGCATTACCGGGGATGCCATTTGGATACCGATAAAAACCAGCAGCTCTTCCATCCTTTTTACCATACCCGCCAAAAGAATAAATTTCTGACTTTTCACCAATGGGATAAGCAAAATTATAAAATATGTTTCCTCCCTTCATTTCGGAGTTGCCGATAAACATATCAAAGGTATTTCTCGTCTGCCCTCTTGAAGACATAATAGAATCATCCCTGTCTACTCCATTTACATTGGGATAAACTCTGCCGGTAAAAGTTCCAGTCCTGTTGGTAGCGTCTCTTTTGATATATTCACCGTTAAGGTTTAGCGAACCCCGCTTTAATTTAAAGCCATACCCTACAGAAGCCTGGAGGTTTCCTCCATCTCTTACTTTTACGGAAGGATCATCCGTTTTATTTGCCAGTTTATATAAAGCATAATTTTTATCGTAGGATGTTCTGTATCCACCATAACTAACACCTGCTTCCAGTACTCCTGTTCTTTTTTTCAAGACAATATTAATTACACCTGCAATAGCATCTGAACCATACTGTGCAGCAGCACCATCCCGCAATATTTCTATCCGTTCAATAGCCGTAGCAGGAATAGCACTCATATCTGTACCGACAGAACCACGATTAACGGTACCATTTACATTTACCAATGCCGACTGGTGACGACGTTTTCCATTTATTAAAACCAACACCTGGTCTGTTCCCAATCCTCTCAGTTGCGCCGGATCCACATGGTCTGTACCATCAGAAATAGTTTGACGGGCCGATTGAAAAGATGGTGCGATAAAATTCAGTATCTGGCTGAGTTCTACCTGCCCGATATCATTTACCACCTGTGCTATTTGAATAATGTCCACAGGCACGGGTGTTTGTATTCTTGTTCTTGCAGTAGAAGAACGGGAACCAACAGTTACCGCAGTTAATATCCCGGTATTCACCATTTGAAAATCATTGGTGATAACGTCCTCAGAAGAAATTGTAATATCTATTCTTTGGGTTTGCATACCTACATAACTTATCAGGAGTGTATGATGTGTTCCCACCGGTGCCTGGGCCACCAGTAGTTTGTAGTTGCCTTCCGCATCAGTTGTAGTTCCTTTTTTTGTGCCGTCTAATATAACCGAAGCTCCGGCTACAGGTTGTCCATTAGCATCTTTTACATTTCCTTTCAACGTAACATTTTGCGCCAAGGTGTAAAAAGAAGAAAAAATGAAAACCAGGAAAAAAATAAAAAACCGGGGAGTAACAAAATGTTTGATAAACATAAAATTAAATTTTGGTTGAAAAAAATAAGCAGTACCAAATAAAAAACAAGCTTCGCAGATGATTAAAATTAAGATTTTTAACCCTTGTACAAAAATGATTTTCTCAAATTACTTACCTTCCAGCCTGATAAATAAAAATTAGGTGAAAAAAATATTGAGCATACTATTGTTTACCGTCATCGTATTGTCATGTAACACTACGCAAAAAAATGCAACTAAGACAATTGATTCCTTTCACTACACTATTCAGAAAAAAACAATTGCAGATAATGGAGCCGTTGTTTCGGCACATCCATTAGCCAGCAAAGTCGGTATTGAAATTTTAAAGATGGGTGGCAATGCTATTGATGCTGCTATTGCGACTCAACTGGCACTTTCAGTGGTATATCCAAATGCAGGCAACCTGGGTGGCGGTGGATTTTTTATTGCCCGGTTGAGCAACGGCGAATTAGTGGCTGTTGATTACAGGGAGAAAGCTCCCGGCAAAGCTTATCGTGATATGTATATTGATGCGGATGGAAAAGCAAGAACAGATAAAAGTCAGAATGGTCATTTAGCAAGTGGCGTTCCGGGCACAGTAGCAGGTCTTTTTTATTCTCATAGATATGGAAAACTGTCTTTCAAAAAATTGATTCAACCAGCTATCGACATCGCAGAAAAAGGATTTACAATCAGCGAACGGGAAGCTCAGTCATTAAATGGATTACAAATTGATCTAAAAAAATTTAATACCGTACTGCCGGTATTTGTAAATGCTATACCATGGAAAGCCGGAGATATTTTAATACAAAAAGACTTAGCCAACACATTAAAAAGAATACGGGATAAAGGTGCAGCCGGATTTTATGAAGGACAAACCGCCAAACTTATTGTAGAAGAAATGCAAAGGGGCGGCGGCATCATTTCATATAATGATTTAAAAAGTTATACCGCCACTGCAAGAACACCTCATATATTTAATTATAAAGGATATACAATAGTTGGTATGCCAATGCCCAGCAGTGGTGGCTTATTGCTGCACCAGATGATGAAGATGATTGAAAACAGGAATATTGCTGCCATGGGATTTCAGTCTGCAGCAGCTGTTCAGTTAATGACTGAAGTAGAACGAAGAGCTTATGCAGACCGTGCAGAATATATGGGTGATGCTGATTATTATAAGGTACCGGTAAAGCGGCTTTCTTCCGAAAGCTATTTAGCAGAAAGAATGAAAACCTATGATGCAGCCAGAGCCACGCCAAGTACCGATATAAAACCTGGTGTAATTGCAGGCAAAGAAAGTGAGGAAACAACACATCTCAGTGTTATTGATAAAGAGGGTAATGCTGTATCTGTAACAACTACGCTTAATAATTCGTATGGCAGCAAGACAGTAGTGGGTGGTGCCGGATTTTTTATGAATGATGAAATGGATGATTTCAGTATAAAGCCCGGCACGCCTAATATGTATGGAGCTGTGGGTGGTGAAGCTAATGCTATTGCAGCCGGTAAAAGAATGCTTAGTTCGATGACACCAACCCTTGTTTTGAAAGACAATAAAACTTTTATCGTAGTAGGTACACCCGGCGGCACTACTATTCCTACACAGGTATTTCAAACTTTAGTCAATATGATTGAATTTGGTATGAGTACGGAAGACGCAGTATATAAACCCAAATTTCATCATCAATGGCTGCCAGATGAATTGTATATTGAAAAAGGTTTTCCTGTGCCTGTACAAGATGCTTTAAAGAAAATGGGATACATCCTTAAAGAAAGAAGTGCCATTGGCAGAACTGAAGTAATAAAAGTTTTGCCCAATGGAAAATTTGAAGCCGTAGCCGATAACAGAGGGGATGATGCGGCTGAAGGATGGTAAAGCAAGATAGTGACTGATAGATAAAAGATAATAACAATGAGTATAACGCAAGAATTTTTAGCATCCGCTATCCGGAGATTAAAATATTATAAAGACCTCGGTGATAAAACATTTGAACAATTAACTGATATTGATTTTAATTATCAACCAACCGGGGAATCGAATAGTATTGCCATCATCATTCAGCACATGTCAGGCAATATGTTGAGCCGCTGGACAAATTTTTTAACGGAAGACGGAGAAAAAGAATGGCGGCAACGGGATGATGAGTTTGAAATACATGATTACAACAAACAGCAATTGCTTGAGCTTTGGGAAAAAGGTTGGGCTTGTTTCTTTTCTGCCATTGAACCCTTATCAAAGAAAGATCTGAAGAAAATAATTTCGATCCGTAAAGAGCCGCTTACGGTTATTGATGCCATTAACAGGCAATTGTCACATTACCCGTACCATGTGGGTCAGATTATATTTATCGCAAAAATGATAAAAGATAAGAAATGGAAAAATCTGTCGATTGAAAAAAATAATTCTAAGAGATACAATATTTGTAGAGAAATAAAAGACCCGGCTAAAAATTTTAAAAGATAGAAAAGTAGTATGGGATGATGTTGTAAATAACAGGCTAATCGTATGCCATCCATTCAGGATTATCACTTGTTGTTTCGGATAAAAAAGCTATTTTCACCGCTGCTAAACCATATCCATCCATTTCCGTTGCGGAAAATGGCATCATCCTCTCTGAAAAGCTTTAATTTAATTTAATAACTGATAAATCAGCGTATGAAATTTTCAATAGTATTCATAATAGTTATCTTTTTGTCCTTAGGTGCAAGCAGCCAGTTAAAGTATAATGTATTTGCCGGGCCACAGGCTACTACAGCGAAGTATACCATTAATAGTGCAAAACAGGAAACTGATATGAAGATCGGTTTTCAGGCAGGCGTAGGAATGAAAATACCTTTTGAAAATAAGTTATTTTTTGCTCCGTCTGCTTTTTACAGCATGAAAGGCTACAAAGTTACTTATAGCAGTTTTAATGATTTTCCGAATTTTGATGCAAAAGATAATAACACCACTTTTCATACTTTTGAACTGGCCGCATTACTGCAATATGATTTCAACACTTCTCCCAATCATTTTTTTATAAAGGCAGGCCCCTCTCTCGGTTTCCAATTATTCGGACATGAAAAAATAAATCTTAAGTCCGGCGGCATTATTGATCGAAAAATCAAATTTAGTTATGGAGATTATGGACGTTACTC
>JBKJXQ010000044.1:0-2817 GCA_046716235.1 Chitinophagaceae bacterium | reverse complement strand
CAATCTATCAGCACAACAATCACATCAGACATTATAAAACCATTATCGGGCAAAAAAGAATTGAAGAATGAATTAATTATTAACCGGGTGGTTATAGCATGCATGGCCGCTATCACCATTTTTATTTCCTACCGTCAACTGGTTCACCCTGATCTCAGTGTTGGCATATTGGCGCAGAATGGTGTATATGCTTCTTTCTCTGCCGCATTTGTGCCGCTTTTGTTTGGAATGTTCCTGAAAGATGTACATAAATCTGCGGCCATTGTTGCTTCTGTAGTTGCTATCGTTGTTCACTTCAGTGTGTATTACGGTAGATTAACGCCTTACATGCAAAATCCCATAAGAAACCCGGGTGTGGCTTCAGCAATTGCCATCCTTTGCTCTGTGTCGATCGGGGGAATTGTTTATCTCCTGACAAAAAGAAAAAAAGCTATCGCATGAGGAAATTGATCGCAATATTATGTTTTATAAATTTTTCTGGTATTCTTGATGCTCAGAACTGTTTACCGGTATATACCCTGCCGGTCAAAACAATTCAGCTTTCCTCAGGTAAATTGGCTTATGTGGAAAAGGGAAAAGGTCAAACTATTTTATTTATACATGGATTAGGTGGTAATCTTTCGCATTGGCTAAAATCAGTAAATGATTTGTCATCATCCTACAGGTGTATCGCCATTGATTTACCCGGTTATGGCTGGTCGGATAAACAGATAGATACAAAAGGTAATGACCGGTTACAGTTTTATGCTGATGCAATCAATGAATTTTTGAAAAAGAAAAAAATCAAAAGAGTTGTTCTTATTGGTCATTCAATGGGAGGGCAAACAGCAATAATTACTGCCTTGCAGAATAACAGAGTGAAGAAACTAGTATTGATTGCTCCTGCAGGTCTCGAAACATTTACAGAAAAAGAAGGGCAGCTTTTAATTAGCTCAACGCCTGCATCTGTTTTTGAAAAACAGGACGAGGTGGTAATAAGAAATAATTTCAAACAGAATTTCTTTCAACAGCCTGATGATGTAGAACAGTTGATACAGGACCGGCTGCGATTGAAAACCTGCACCGACTTTAAACTGTATTGCGAAACAGTTTCCGCAGGAGTAAAAGGTATGTTGGCACACCCGGTAAAAGATTCACTTAAATATTTATCAATACCTGTGTTAATAATATTTGGTGCCAATGATGGCCTGATACCTAATAAGTATTTGCATCCAACGCTGAAAACAGATGAACTGGCGAAGCAATCAGCAGCATTAATCCCTGATTGCAAGGTGGAAGTGATAGAAAAGGCCGGTCACATGGTTCAGTTTGAAAAAAATAGCGAAACAAATCTCGTCATTAAAAATTTTCTTCAATAATTTCTAATTAATAAAAACTAAATTAAAACAAACATGAAAAATTTAGTAGTGCTGTTGCTGATGATTACCTTTCAGTTTACTGTACTTGCACAGAACACAGGTAAGATCAGTGGTAAGGTTACTGATATGCAAAACGGTGAACCCCTGATTGGGGCAACTGTTACTGTTCGTGGAAGCGGCGCTTCTGCTATTACAGACAATACTGGTTCATTTACATTAAGCAATGTAAAAACTGGTAAAGTCACTTTAGTAATATCCTACGTAGGGTACGGGGATATTGTACAATCTGTCAATGTTGGAAGTGGCGGAACAGCAACAGCGGATGCCGCATTGTCTGTTTCCAACCGTCCGGGTAATGAAGTAGTAATAACTGCTTCCAAACGTCCTGAAAAAATTACAAGGGCACCGGCAACCATCAGTGTCATCAGTGCAAAGGATTTTGAACAGTCTTCTTCCTTTAATATAGGAGAGCTGGCCTCAAAAATTCAGGGTGTTGAATTTGTCCGTACCGGTGTAACGGGTGTTGGATTTAATGCCCGTGGTTTTAACAATGCGTTCAATGCAAAAATCTTATTGATGACGGATGGCCGTAACAGTATGATGGCAGGCAGCAGTGGCTTACCTGCAGGTATTATGAATACTGTTATCAAAGAAGATATCGAAAGATTAGAAATTGTATTAGGCCCCAACTCCGCATTGTATGGCCCGAATGCACACAATGGTATTGCCAACACCATTACTAAAGATCCCCGCAAATGGCAGGGGACTGATCTGGTAATAGGCGCAGGCAACCAGGAAGTATTCAGTGGCCGTTTCCGGCATGCAACAAAAATTGATAATAAGTGGGCATATAAACTAACCGGTGAATACACAACAGGCAGAGATTTTGAGTTTCATGATAGTATTTATGCGGGTGGTAGCGTATATGGTCCTGCAGTGGCAATACCTGAAAGAATTCCTTCTTACCAGTTTAAGCATGTGAGAGGTGAGGCTCATGTCTATTATAGTATTACTCCCAAATCAGATTTAATTGCTTCTTACGGAGGCAGCGATAATGATTTCCTGAGCGTAAATAATACAGGCCGGAATCAGATCCGTGGATGGAAATTTTCTTACCTGCAGTTGCGTTTTGTAAGCCCCCGTTTCTTCGCACAGGCTTATGAAACATGGACGAATGTTGGTAAATCTTATGGCATACCTGGCTATACAAGGGATTACTGGAACCGTACACACAGTACTATTACGGATGGCAATAATCCTTTATATTCTCGTGTAGGCAGGCTTCCGCCAGATTCAGCCGAGGCTAATGCATTACGCCTGGGAAATATGTTTAAGGAAGAATCAAAGCGTTTTAATGCAGAAGCACAATACAATTATAATTTCAGCAATATTGGTTTGAATATGATTGCCGGAGTTACTTACCAAAAAGATAATCCAAAAACATTTGGAACAGTATTGG
>JBKJXQ010000043.1:0-3581 GCA_046716235.1 Chitinophagaceae bacterium | reverse complement strand
GCAATCTTCACCCCTTCCAGCGAAAATTTTCTCCAGGTACCTTCCTTCAAATCATTTTCATAATAACCTTCTTCTTCATAACCCCTTTCGCCCCGCAGATTATCTACATGCACCGACCAGGGGCCTTGCTTATTACCTTTCTTATCCACCCTGTTTAAGGTATCGCCTTTTACACTTAATACATAACTTTTCCATTGAGCAACGCCGCTCATAGAAATAAGCATAAAGAGAATAACAATTAATCGCATAGTTTAGTAAGTTTGAAAGAAGTATGACGCCATCGTTTTCCGAAAGGTTGACTGTTGGTTAATTATTTAACTACTGCAATTTACAAACGAAAAACAACTGCTTTTATGTCTCAACTGTTAAAAAAAGTCGCATCCCCTGAAAGGTTTTTGCTAAATCTCATTTTTACCTTTATATATTTTCCCATTTCTCTATGTGTTTTTTCCCAGGTAAACCCCACTCCCGCTGCTGAAAGAATGCAGTTGATGGAACAAAGGAGTAAGCTTGAAAAAAAATCAATACTAAACGATAATAAATTTCGCAATATAGGCCCCGCTATTATGGGTGGCCGTGTGGTGGATATTGATGCCAACCCGGAAGACCCGACAGAATTTTATGTAGCCTATGCTACCGGTGGTTTATGGTACACCACCAACAATGGCCAGAGCCTCACTCCTGTTATGGACAGCCTTGATATGCTATTTATTGGTGATATAGCAGTGAACTGGTCATCAAAAACCAGAACTATATGGGTAGGCACCGGTGAAGTAAATAGCAGCCGTTCTTCCTATGCCGGTGTGGGAGTTTATAAAAGTAATAACAATGGTAAAACATGGGAATATCTCGGATTGCCCGAATCACATCATATTGGTAAAATTCAATTGCATCCTACTAATCCGGATATTGCGTGGATAGCTGTGTTGGGTCATTTATATTCCGCCAACAAAGAAAGAGGCGTATATAAAACAACCGATGCCGGTAAAACATGGAAACAAACTTTGTATGTAGATGATAATACCGGCTGTGTTGATCTCGATATTAACCCATCCGATCCCAACGAAGTGTATGCCGGTATGTGGTACAGAACCCGCCGTGCCTGGAAATTTGAGGAAAGTGGTAAGACAAGCGGCATTTATAAAAGTACTGATGGCGGCGAAACATGGAAACTGATTTCAGGACCTGGTTCTGGATTTATGACAGGTGATAAAATCGGCCGCATCGGGCTGGCCGTATATCCAAAAAATCCCAATATCATATATGCCGTTGTTGATAACAATACACCCAAAAAAGATACTGCAAAAAAGTCAGACACCATTTATACAAAACAAGATTTTAAAAACTTAAGTAAAGAAGATTTTCTGCAGTTGGATGATAAAAAATTAAATTCTTTTATAATAGCCAACAGGTTTCCTCTTAAATATTCTGCTGCTTCTGTTAAAGAAATGGTAGCCGCTAATAAAATAAAACCCACTGCAATCTGGGATTATTTAGACAGTGATGATGGATTTCAAAATTCCGGTATTGCCGGCTGCGAAGTGTACCGCAGTGATGATGGCGGACAAACATGGAGAAAGACGCATGATAAACCCAATCCAAATTTTAATACCTATGGCTATTATTTTGCCAAAATTTATACGTCGCATACTAATCCGGATAAAATATTCTCTATGGGCTTTATTGCTCAGATTTCAACCGACGGTGGCAAAACTTTTAAAACCATGGACAAAGGAAATGTGCATGCAGACCATCATGCTTTATGGGTAAATCCAAAAAAAGACAGCCATCTTATTAATGGTAATGATGGGGGAGCCAATATTACTTATGATGATGGGGATAGCTGGTTTAAAATTAATACACCTGCTTTAGGCCAGTATTATGGAATTACTGTTGATAATGCAAAACCTTATAATGTATATGGAGGTTTGCAGGATAATGGCAGCTGGTGGGGACCATCAAATAATAAAGAAGATATTGGATGGATTGATAACGGCCAATATCCATTTAAAACGATCAATGGTGGTGATGGTATGCAGGCGCAGGTTGATACCAGGGATAATTCCACCATGTATTCAGGTTCGCAGTTTGGTTTTTATGGCCGGTATACAAAAGAAAAAAGGTCTTTACAGAAATTTATACATCCGGCACATGAGCTGGGAGAAAAACCTCTTCGTTACAACTGGCAAACACCTATTTTATTAAGCAAGCATAACCAGGATGTTTTGTATTATGGAACCAACCGGCTTTATCGTTCTTTAAATAAAGGAGATACATTGATGGCTATGAGTGCCGACCTTACCAATGGTAAAGTAACCGGCAATGTTCCTTATGGCACTATTACTACTATTTCAGAATCACCGCTTCGCTTTGGTTTAATTTATACTGGTACCGATGATGGTAATATACATATTTCAAAAGATGGTGGATATAGCTGGGAAAAAATTAATAGTGAAACAGCAGCAATGCAAAAAGGGAAGCCCAATAAAAATACTACTGACTCACGATTCACCACTCACGGTTTGTGGGTAAGCCGTGTTACCGCTTCGCAGCATAAAGAAGCAAGAGTATATGCATCATTGAATGGTTACCGCTTCGACAATTTTGCACCATACCTTTATAGAAGTGATGATTATGGAATGACCTGGAAAAAGATTGGAAAAGATTTACCGATGGAGCCCATCAATGTTATAAAAGAAGATCCTAAAAATGACAGCATCTTATATGTTGGCACTGATGGTGGATTATATGTAAGTTTTGATGCAGGTAATAGTTTTATGGTTTGGAATGGCGGCTTGCCAAAGTCGGTTCCCATACATGATATTGCCATTCAGCAACGGGATAATGAAATTGTATTGGGTACCCATGGCCGTAGTTTATATGTAGCCAAATTAGATGATATACAAAAACTAAAACAAGACCCGGAGTGGATGAAGAAAAAGCCAAAAGAAAAAATGGAAGAATCGGGAAGAAGAAGTATTGAAGATGAAGCATTGCCGGAGAGAGATTAAACAGGATGATTTTCATACTAGTAAAATGTATTTTTATGCCCGAAATATAAACGGAGGCTAAAGATATTAAGTTAAATTAAATCAGGTGGCTGCCTTAATAGAAAGCAGGTAATCTATTGCCAGCTCATACCCTTTTAATCCCAAACCAAAAATGCTGCCCGCTGCTTTTGCACTTACATGAGAAAGTTTTCGAAAATCTTCCCGTGCATGCACATTGGAAATATGCACTTCCACCACTGGGGTTTTAATAGCCGCTATTGCGTCGCCAATAGCTACAGAAGTATGGGTGTATCCCCCGGGATTTAAAACAATACCATCAAAATCAAAATCTACTTTTTGTAATTCATTAATCAACTCCCCTTCTATATTAGATTGAAAATAGCTTATTTCAATAGCAGAATATTTCTTTTTAACCAATTCAAGAAATTGCTCAAACGACATATTACCATAAATATCTGTTTCTCTTTTACCAAGAAGATTAAGGTTGGGGCCATTAATAATTGCGATTTTCATAAGCCGAATATAAAGCATTGTAAAATACCAGCCACAAAGGCACCAAGTCACAAAGGG
>JBKJXQ010000042.1:0-4003 GCA_046716235.1 Chitinophagaceae bacterium | reverse complement strand
GCTTCTTCCTGTCCCACTACCCTTTCATGCAAATGGTCTTCGAGCTTTAATAGTTTTTCTTTATCGCTTTGCAACATTTTTGTTACGGGAATGCCTGTTGCTTTTGCCACACTTTCAGCAATGTCTTCTGCATCTACTTCTTCTTTTAGGAGACGCTTCTCGCTATTTAATGCAAGCTGGCCGACCAATGTAGTAATAAGCTTTTCTTGTTCTTGTATTTTTCCATAGCGTATTTCTGCTACACGTCCATAGTCACCTTCTCTCTCTGCTTTTTCTGCTTCTTGCTTAAATTGCTCTACCTGTTCCTTGGCCGCCTGTACTTTTTCCACCAGCTCTTTTTCTTCTTTCCATTTAGCTTTATAAGTATCTCTTTCTACGGAAAGGTTGGCAATTTCTGTATTCAGCTGTTTTAATTTTGTTGCGTCATTCTCTCTTTTTATAGCTTCCCGTTCTATTTCCAATTGCCGTATTTGCCGTTCCAGTGTATCCAGTTCTTCCGGCATACTATTCATTTCCAAGCGAAGCTTGGCTGCACTTTCATCAATAAGGTCAATCGCCTTATCCGGAAGAAAGCGATCTGTAATATAACGGCTGCTCAATTCTACCGCCGCAATAATCGCTTCATCTTTTATACGTACATGGTGGTGCGTTTCATAACGGTCTTTTAATCCACGTAGAATTGAAATAGCATCTTCAACATTGGGTTCATCAATCATCACTTTCTGAAAACGGCGTTCCAATGCTTTATCTTTTTCAAAAAACTTCTGGTATTCACTCAACGTGGTTGCACCTACTGCCCTTAACTCACCCCTGGCCAATGCAGGTTTTAAAATATTTGCAGCATCCATTGCACCTTCGCCACCGCCTGCACCTACCAGTGTATGTATTTCATCAATGAATAAAATAATTTCTCCATCGCTACCGGCTACTTCTTTTATTACTCCTTTTAATCGTTCTTCAAACTCTCCTTTATATTTGGCACCGGCAATTAACTGTCCCATATCAAGTGCAAAAATGATTTTGCTTTTTAAATTTTCCGGCACATCACCATTTACTATGCGGTGTGCTATGCCTTCAGCAATGGCAGTTTTACCAACACCGGGTTCACCTACCAGAATCGGGTTGTTCTTTGTTCTTCGTGAAAGTATATGTAAGGTTCTTCTTATTTCATCATCACGGCCAATCACGGGATCCAGCTTGCCCTGCCTCGCCATTTCATTTAAGTTCTTTGCATATTTATTCAGTGCATTAAATTCCTGCGATTGTGTTTGGGAAGTAACCGTATCACCTTTTCTTAATTCTTTAATAGCTGTTATTAATCCTTTTTCTGTAAGACCGGTGTTCTTCAGCAATTTTGCAGCGGCATCATTACCCTGTACTATCGCCAGCAGCAAATGCTCGGGTGTTATAAATTCATCATTAAACTGTTTTAATACCGCACCTGCCCGTAACACCACACTATTAGCATCACGACCAATATTCTGAGCAGGTTCACCCGAACTTATTTTGGGCAATTTATGTATCAGTTCATCGAGTTTACTGTCAACGAGGTTGACCGTAACATTATTTTTCTTCAACAAGTAATCGATAGGTGAATCCTGTTGCTCAAGCAATGCCTTAAGTATATGCTCTGTTTCTATATTTGGATTTTGTGAATTAAATGCTAATTGCTGCGCTTGTTGAAAGGCTTCGGCGGCTTTTATGGTAAAGTTTGATAAATTCATATAAGTTGTGTATTATAAATTTTAAGTAATAAGTTCTTTCAATTATGTTGCCAGCTTTGGTTTTTTATGTCATCGCCTGTTGTGTCACTCACTTCATCGTTCCGCTTTCATGGCAGCAATTGCCGCCATTTATTAAAGAAGTTCATCTGTGTTACTACAGTTGAAGTGTGCGACGCAAGGAACGATTATAGTAGCACATTTGCTGGCTACAAAAATTCAAAAAACTTTAAACCCAATACTCAAAACTCAATCCAAAACAAAATTTGCGTAACTATGTCATATAAAGTTAGTGCTATCTGCCTGAAAGTCTTATCTGTATTATGTTTCCTGCTACTATTGCAGCCTGCCAATGCTCAATATAACTGGACAGCTGTTGATACCGAATTGCAAACAAATCAAAAACTGCTGGGCAATAATGTAGTGGCAATGATATGGAAAGGCGATTCTCTTATTTATAAAAAAGAAATGGGTGACTTCAATAGTAAAACCCAGGCACCCATTGCCAGTTGTAGCAAATGGCTGACAGCAGCGTTGGTGATGCAATTTGTAGATGAGGGAAAAATTTCTCTCGATGACCCGGTGGTAAAATACCTTCCTTACTTTGAAAAATATTTTAAGAGTTACATCACCATCCGCCAATGCCTGAGCCATACAACAGGTATTGATGACGAAGGCAGCCTGTTGAAAAAACTAATGCAGCGTAAAAAATTTGCAACACTGGAAGAAGAAGTAGAAAGTTTTGCAGCAAGAGATATAAGAGCTAATGCTGGCACTGATTTTTGGTATGGAAGTATTGGGCTGAATATAGCCGGGCGTGTACTGGAAGTAATTAGCAGGAAAAAATTTGACATATTGATTAAAACAAAACTCTTTACCCCATTGGGAATGAGAAAAACATCATTCACCAACCAGGAGGGGGCCATTAACCCTTCGGGTGGAGCTATATCAACCGCTGATGATTATATGAAGTTCTTAGTGATGCTGATGAATAAAGGAAAATATAATGGTGTGCAGTTGCTTAGCGAAAAATCAGCAAACGAAATGATGAAAGTAAAAACGAATGCATTGCCAATAAAATATGCGCCAAAGTCTGCTTCAGGTTTTAATTATGCAGCTGGCAGTTGGGTAATAGAGGAGGGTAAGAACGGAGTGGCCACTTGTTTAGCAAGTCCGGGCTTATTTGGCACCTGGCCAATGATTGATTTTTGCAGGGGCTATGCATATATTATTTTTGTAAAAAGCCTGCTTGGAGAAGAAAGGGCCGATGCACACCTGAAGATAAAAAAATTGATTGATAAACAGATATCTTCCTCCTGTAAGTAATTATTAATTGATTGTTCCCTTTCAGATATATATAAGCATAAGAAAAAACCTTTTCCCAACCTCCAACGATCCTTTATTTCCCGCAAAGCAGCTTGCTTTATCTGTTAATCCCTCATTTACCTTTACTATATCTTCTACCTGCTTATAGTTTCGCAGTGAAATGCTGATTCTTTTAAGTAATTTTTAATTAACTAAAACTGCATTTCAGATTTTTATGAGAAATTACTACTTAATTACAGCCTTTGTACTTATTTGCCATTTTTCATCCTTATGTCAATACTCTGAAGATCGACGGAATGAAATTCGTAAGGCAGATAGTTTGAAGATTGAGAATTTAAAAAAACAACTACCCTCATTAACAGGACTAACACGGATAGACTCTATGCTTTCTTTGGCAGGAAAATATGGAGACATTCATGGAGAGGGAGGGTTTGTAAATCGTTTTGATTCAGTATTACATTATGCCACACTGGCTCAGTACGAAGCTAAAAAAATCAGCTATAAAAAAGGGTTCGGCAACGCCTTGCTTACCATGGCTGGTGTTGAAATTATTTATTCTTTTAAGAAAAAGGTCAATTTTTCTGTTGCAGAAAATTATTTACAACAGGTGGTCCAGATTGGTGAACAGTTGAATGACAATGAAATGCTTGGTGGAGCATATCTGCAAATAAGCAAGATTAAAAACACTATTGAAAATGAAAAAAAAGCATATGAATATTTTGTGAAAGCCGGAAACATGGATGGACAGGCTTTAATAGCCACCTGGCTTTGTGAGGCATTTTCATATAAGGGTGAATATGAAGAAGGTATTGATTACTGCCAGGCTGCGTTAAAACTTAATAAAATTTCTGCACAAAAAAGAGTAAGCTCTGAATGGGGTCATTCGATGGTGTTAGAATCTTATAATAATCTGAGCTCATTATACCAGGCAGCAGGAGATTATGAAACAGCGCTTA
>JBKJXQ010000041.1:0-2648 GCA_046716235.1 Chitinophagaceae bacterium | reverse complement strand
GGCTCCGGAAAGGATATTGCTGAAGTCAATGCTTTTATGAAACAATTTGAACAAATGCGTGATATGATGAAGAATATGAACAAAATGAGCATGCTGGGAAAGATGATTCCGGGGATGAAGAGGTAATGTGGAGCTCCGGGTCATTAGCAGGAGTCGTTGTTCTTTTTATTTGAGCTCCGCCTCCTGAAGTACTTTTTTGAGTTGGGAGGCTGAACCACCCGCTTTCACTTGTCACTCTCCCCTTTCAGCCCGATATTTGCTGTCCGGTTTCAACCGGCCCCGATAGCTATCGGGATAACAATTATTGTTTAACGCTGTTAAATTTCTATTTATGTCAGCAAAAATCCGTCTGCAAAGACACGGGTCAAAAAAGAGACCCTTTTACTTCATCGTTATTGCCGATTCCCGTGCACCCCGCGATGGAAAATTCATTCAGAAATTAGGTACTTACAATCCCCTGACCGTTCCGGCTACTGTTCAGCTTGACCGCCAGAAAGCATTGGAGTGGCTGAACAAAGGTGCTACACCAACAGACACCGTTCGCCGTATCCTTAGCTTTAAAGGTGTATTGTATCTTAAGCATTTGCTCCGTGGTGTGGGCTTAGGCTTGTTTGATGATGCTACTGCCATGGAAAAGTTCACCAAGTGGAGTGCAGAACATGAAGCACAGATTAAAAAACGCCAGGACGATGCCTACCGTAACAAAAGAGCCAGACGTCCTATGCCAGGTCGCAGACCAGAAGCAAGGACTGAAAGCACTGACGGTGGCGAAGCATAAATAAAGCTTCATCCTGAAAGTTCATAAATCCCGTCTCGTTTAGAACGAGACGGGATTTTTTTTGATCACAGATTTTCGGGATTATTAATGGATTTCACTGATTGTCCTCACTATAACAGAAATTTGCTTTATCTATTTACACAATACAATTATGTTATCAGCTGCATTACTATCCGAAGGATCCTTCGGACTATCATCGTCTGTTGTGAACTTGTTCTGTTATTCTTTTCTTTCAGTGAAAGAAAGGAATAATCACCCTTTATCGTTCGGTAATTCTATTGGGCCTTGGCGAAGAGTAGCCCAGAACGCAACCAATTCTTTAATCCGTATTAATCTATAAATTCGTGATTGAATATTTTAAAATAGGGAAACTCGTTGCCGTTCATGGCCTTCAGGGAGAATTGCTTCTTAAACATCATCTGGGGAAAAAAACTTCTTTAAAAGGGTTGCAGGCCGTATTTGTAGAAGAAAAGAAAAATTCCTTTCTTCCCTGGTTTATCGAAGCAACAAAAATTAAAAGCGAAAACGAAATTTTTCTAAAGCTTGAAGGTATAAACACAAGAGAAGCGGCCATCAAGCTAACCCAAAAAGAAATTTGGGTACCCGAAACTGATTTCAAAAAATTTGCCGCTAAATCTGCACCGGCAAGCTTATTAGGCTATACCATCATCAATAATAATGAACCACTTGGTGAAATACTGGAACTGATAGAACAGCCACATCAATTACTCTGTCGTTTAGAAATAAAAGGAAAAGAAGTCCTGATACCGTTGCATGAAGAAACATTGAAAAAAGTAAATCACACTAAAAAAGAAGTGTTGGTGGAGTTGCCGGATGGTTTGCTGGATATCTATTTGTAGCCGGTAATCAACTCCCGGCTTTATCTGCCTGTGAATAGTGCCGGAAATCAAAAAACATATTGCACATTTCGACCTCGACTCCTTTTTCGTTTCAGTAGAAATAAGAAACAATCCATCGTTGAAAGGAAAACCTGTTTTAGTTGGCGGTTATGAAAGAGGTGTGGTAGCAGCCTGTAGTTACGAAGCCCGCAAGTTTGGTATTCACTCTGCTATGCCCATGAAAAAAGCTATGCAGCTTTGCCCTCATGCCATTGTTACCAATAGCAGCCGTAGTGATTACAGCAAATATTCAAGATGGGTAACAGAAATTATTGCTGCAAAAGTTCCCTTGTTTGAAAAAGCAAGTATTGATGAATTTTATATTGACCTTACCGGTATGGATAAATTTTTTGGTGTTAGACAGTATGCAAAAGATTTACGTCAACTGATAACCGGTGAAACAGGTTTACCCATTTCCTGCGGTTTGTCATCTGCCCGGTTCATTAGTAAAATGGCTACCAACGAAGCCAAGCCGAATGGTTTTTTAGAAATTCCACACGGAAAAGAAAAAGAATTTCTCTGGCCACTTGGTATTGAAAAAATAAATGGGGTTGGCAAACAAACTGAACAAAATTTAAAAAACTATGGTATTTACACCATTGAAGACATTGCCAAAACACCTATAGAACATTTAGAAAAGATAGCCGGCAAATGGGGTGAGGCACTCTGGCATAAAGCTCAAGGCATTGGCAGCACAGAAATTACTACGGACTGGGAACAAAAAAGTATGAGCCATGAAAATACTTTTGATACTGATTACACCGATGTAGAATTTTTACATAAAGAATTAGTGCGGTTAACTGAAAAAACTGCTTATTCCTTAAGAGAAGATGAAAAATTGACTGGCTGTGTAACGGTTAAAATACGATACTCCGATTTTGAAACTACTTCCAGACAGGAAACCGTTGATTATACTGCTTTGGATGATGTGCTGATTGCCAAAGTAAAAGACCTGTTCAATAAATCATATC